>JAFXIB010000038.1 GCA_017533505.1 Clostridia bacterium
ACTTTTTGGCAACAACGCCTACTATTACCCCATCATCAACAATGATGTTCTCGATAGTGTCGGTGTTCCAAAATGATTTTTCTCTTGTAACCTCGCTTTCGCTATCAACTTCACCATAAGAATATGATATGAATCTACTCGTTGCTTTGACTTTATAACAATCTATTTGCTCCATCAAGCTTTTGGATTTTAGCTTGTTTAGGCTCTCTTTATCAATGTTATAGCTTCCCATTTCGGCATTATATGGCACTATATCCATGTATTGTCCTTTGCCGTTTTCAATGATGTCTGCCATGCGCTTTCCCCTTATTTGTTATCAAGTATCAGCTTTGCTTGCTTTAGAATTGGTAGTTCTCGGTTAGCAATGAGTCTACCAAGTTTGTTGTCACGACACTTTTGATATTCGTTGAGAGCTTCTTCATATGTAAGCTTTAAGGTGGTCAAATGAAAACTATCTCTTTCGTCTTCGGTAAGGTGGTTTTCGCCAAATGAGATAACCTTGCAAAGATAATAATTGTTTATGTTGTGTCTGTGGATAAGATTGTAGTAGTCACTTACAACACCTATTTTGCAATCTATTTCAACATCGACTCCAAGCTCTTCCTTTAGCTCTCTGATGATGGCTTCGTTTAGGTCTTCGCCTTTTTCTACCCCACCACCTGAAGTTTCAACAACTCTGCCATTGCAGAAAATGTCGTTACGAATGAGTTGGGCAAAGTAAAAGTATCCCTTGTCATCATAAACAATGGCTCTAACTATTTCCCTATCGTGGTCGGTAAACTGGTACTCCCACTCGGTATCTTGTAGTTCAATCAAAATTTCTTTATTCATAATCACTTTGCTCTATAATAATTTGACGGTATAGCCATAAAAAGAATATGTGTGTTGGTTGAGTCTAACTGTGCGTGGTACATAGTCACTTGTGATTATCTGCGAGCCACAATCTTCTGTGAGCTCATATCTTTCTTCACTAAACTTGGGATAGCTGTCTGCACGAGTTCTTACAATAAAGTTGCCTTGTTGGAATGTGTCCTTTCTCTTAACCGTCTTTTTAGGATTGTTGTCTATTATAATGGAAGCGTAATCCCTATTCCTTTGCTTGTATAAGAGAGATGGTATCATCGCTTGTGTGCGCAAGGTTTCGTCGAGCTCTACATAGTCCTCTGTCATCTTATTTTCGTGCAAAATGACAACAACCTTGCCAAGCATATCCTTGACCTTCATCCAGTCGTCTGCTTCGCGCATTGCTTTGAAGTTCTTATGCTCGCCTAAAAAGTCTGCTGGGGTGAGTAGCTTGTCACCAAGTTTTGTCTTTAGAACATTGTCAAATGCTGTAGCATGCTCAATAGAGAAAATCTTGAGTCCGTCCACTGGTCCAACCTCTTGTTTTGACTCTATGATAATAGAAATGGGAAGGTGGTTAGGATTGTGGTCAGACCACATAACAATTTCTTCAAGCGCTTGCTCAAAATCGAAGCAAGTTGTTGCACTATCCATAACAGGCTTGTGCATAACTGTAAAGCTTACTTGAGAGCCTTTCTCCATTGCCTCAATATCAAGCTCTATGCTACGGATACCAAGCTCAAATTGAGTCGTCAATGTGTCGGATTCAAAATCCGTCTTATTGAATGTTTCTATACCAAAAGATAGTATCTTGAATGGAATTTGATACTTTCTTGTCGTTTCTGTTGAAAGGCGTTGATAGCTATTATGGGTAGCCAAAAATGCCATTTCGTTGTACTTAACGCCACTATTGAGTGCTTCTTCTAAATCAAAATTGCAGAATGTTTGCTCACCTTTTGGTTGATAGTCAACATAAAACTTCTCTCTCAAATATTGCATATGAGCTTGTTGATAGGCAATGTTATCGGCTTTGTTTTTGAAGTAAACATCCTTACCATACTCCCAAAGACCGATAGAAACGCCTGCTCCTACAACCAAAATACAAGCAAGTACAATAGCTACAATTTTAACAATCTTTTTCGTTAGTGCATTCATAATGGTATTCTACCATAAAAGTGGCATTTATTCAACAATGAGCAAATATTTAGGATAACAAATGCGAAGGTGGTAATTAGGCTGTTGGAGAGTGAAAGAGTATATGGTGTCTTGCCCTCCCCAATCTAATAAACTATTCAACCATAAAAATTCGAACGAAGTGAGATATAATGTAAGCATAGCGCACTATCATGTGAACGTAGTGAGCTATCATTCAAACTCGTTTGGTAATTTAGACTCGCTTTGCTCGAATTATAGTTACTTCGTAACATTATAGTCCAACTCTTACGAGTTTGACATAAACAAAAAAAACTAAGTCTGGTTCGACTTAGTTTTTGTTTGGCTCAAGCTACCAAAATAGCTAACGTTTTATTGTAAATGTTAATCTCTGTCCACCAACACAACGTTGACGGTTATGCGCCAATAAGGATTTGCCGCCGACGAAATATAGTCGCAGTAAAGACAAATTTGATAGCCTTGCGTATATCCCGTAAAGCCTACCGAGCCGTCACCGTCATCCCACGAGAGTTCGGAATATTCCGTCTGTTCTTGGTCGTCG
>JAFXIB010000039.1 GCA_017533505.1 Clostridia bacterium
ACTCGGTCGTTTACGCATAAGTAAAGTCCCGTCGTGGATTTTCTTTTTTTGTTCGTTCTTCATCCAAACTAACGCGTTTTATCGCGAACTAATTCGATAAATTACTTCACAAAATACAAAAACCCACTCGGTCGTTTACGCCAAGTAAAGTCCCGTCGTGGGTTTTCTTTTTTTGTTCATTCTTCATCCAAACTAACGCGTTTTATCGCGTACTAATTCGACAAATTTTTATTCTTCAATTGTTATTGTTTTGCCGTCATTCTTGCGAGACTCTTCTGCAGCAAATGCCATCAAATGGCTCATCAAGGTTTCTTTCATAAATGATACCCTTGGGTTAGCTTTGCCCGTTTCAAGGAGTTCCAAGAAGTCATGGATAATGCCACTATCTCCACCAAGGTGTCCTTGTCCTACATTGGCTTTAACATATCTACTCTTCTTTCCCCAAACATTTAGACGGAATTTGCCGTCAATATCTCTACCGAAGAGTTCGCCCTTTGTTCCGGTGATGTGTACTCTTCTAAAGCATCCTCTTGATGAAGCATTCATTGTGAGTGTTGCGTTGATGTCCCCATCAAACTTACATAGCACGGTTTGGTTTTCAATTACATCATTATCGCAGTGGTAAACACATCTTCCATAGGGGCTTGTTTTAGCAAGAGCTTCTTTCACTTGTGCGAGAGTTGGGTTACCTAACCTTGTGATTAGGGACCATCTATTTAGATAAACTGGCACAGAGCGAAGTGTGAATTGATAGTACAATTTTGGTGCATAATAGGGGCAGGTCTTTGCGTGTGGACAGCCGTCCATACAGCGCATAGTTGCGCCCTCTGGTGCGTTTTCGGATAGGAAAATTCTTCTCGAGCCAATGCTTGATACACTCTTACATTTTTTGCCGGTGTAGTAGTATAGTAGGTCAAGGTCATGGCAACACTTTGCAAGGATAGATGGTGTAGTTTCGTCCTCTCTTCTCCAATTACCTCTTACATATGAGTGTGAGAAGTGCCAGTATCCTACATTTTCTGTTTGTTGGATATTGGTTACTTCGCCAATTGCACCACTGTCAATAACTTGCTTGATTGTATCGTAAAAACCAGCATAGCGAAGTACATGGCAAACTACCATATGAAGACCATTCTTTTCAGCAAGGTCCCTTAATTCAACACATTCTTCCTTGATGGGAGAAACAGGCTTTTCGCAAAGCACATGGTATCCGAGTTTTAGAGCTTCCTTTGCGTGGCCATAGTGGTCACGGTCTTGAGATGCAACAATCATTGCATCTGCCAACTTTCCTTTTGCAAAAAGTTCATCGGTGCTCAAAAATCTCATTTCTTTTGGCACACCAAGTTTGTCGCCAACATGGTTAAGTACGCTTTCGTTTATGTCGCAAACTGCAACGACCTTTCCGCCTTGCTTGTTGATGCGTCTTGCGTACATTGCACCGCGATTGCCCAGTCCAATAACTGCTACTGTTTTCATTTGAATTCCTCCATTAGTAGGTCAAAAGTATTTTACCACATCCCATTTTATTTAACAATACCATTTGATAAATTACAATAAGTAATTTAGTTCTTTACAACGCACCAAAAATTATATATAATTTATCTATGGAAATTTTGGTAGAAAAGGGTTTGAAGATAGGCGTTGCAGTTTCTGGTGGCGTAGATAGTATGGTTATGCTCAACCTATTGAGAGATAGTGGGGCGCAAATAATAGCTATCAACATCGAGCATGGTATTCGTGGCGCAGTATCAAAAAGGGACAGTAAGTTTGTTAGGAACTATTGTAAAAGACACGAGATAGAGTGTCTTGCTTACAATGTAGATAGTCCTGGATATGCAGTAGAGCAAAATATGAGTGTTGAGCTTGCTGCACGCACCTTGCGCTATCAAATTTTTGATGGACTTCTAAAGGACAAAGTTGTAGATTGTATAGCGCTTGCCCACCACCTAAACGACCAAGTAGAAACAGTGCTGATGCGTATATTCCGTGGTACAGGTATCAAAGGTTTGAGGGGTATAGTTGACAGAGAGGGATACATACACCCTATGCTAAACTTCACAAAGCAAGAGATACGCGATTATGCTGCAAGTCACCGTATCCCCTACAAAGAGGATGCCACAAACTTTGACTCCGAGTATACTCGCAACTACATTAGGCACGAGATTATACCACACATAAAATTGAGATTTCCAGGTTTTGAGGGCGCTGTTGAGAAACTTGCAAAGTCAGCAGAAGAGATAGAAGACTATATGATGAGCGAGGTTGTGGAGCCGGAGTTCAAAGGAGAAGGCGCAACTCTTCCAATAGGAGTATTGAGCTTGCACCCAGCTCTTGCCAAAAAGACCCTTGCCGAAACTTTGAGAAGACTGGGTTGCGACAAAGATATTGAATATAATCATTTGGAGTCCCTTTTATCTTTGAAAGATAGCCCAAACAACGCAAAAATCAATCTGCCTTATGGGTACGACGCATACAAAGCATACGATAATCTTTGTATTGTAAAAAGGGTTGAGAACTCTTATTACGAAAGTGCCTTTATGGTTGGTGGTCTGTATGAGTACCAAGGCTTTAGCTATACATTCTCAAAGACAGATGAAATCAAAAAGGGACTCACCTTTGACATTGACAAAGTGCCAGAGGGCGCTATTGTAAGGACTCGTAAGGAAGGGGACAAATTCAAGAGATTTGGTGGTGGCACAAAGAGTCTTGGCGACTATCTCACAGATATAAAAATTCCACTTTATATGCGCGACAAACTCTTGCTCATAGCAAAGGATAGCACCATATATGCTGTGCTTGGCGTGGAAATTTCAGATGAACTCAAGATTGACGAAAACACTAAAAATAAATATCTAATCAACATTGGGGAGACAAAATAATGCATAAAGATATAGAAAAGATTTTAGTCACAAAAGAACAAATTGCTGCTCGCGTTAAGGAAATTGGCGAACAAATCACACGCGACTTTGAGGGCGAAAGTGTGCTTATGGTAGGCATACTTCGTGGTGCAGTAGTTTTCTTTTCCGAGCTTGTAAAGAATGTGGATCTTGATGTAAGATTTGACTTCATGGTAGTATCAAGCTATGGCGCAAGCTCTGTTACAAGTGGCGAAGTTAGAATCATCAAGGATCTTTCTCAACCCATCGAAGGCATGAATGTTCTTATTATCGAAGACATCATTGATACTGGCCACACTCTCAAAAATCTCAAGAAGCTACTTCTTACACGCAACCCCAAGAGTCTCAAGATAGTTTCACTTCTTGACAAGCCATCAAGACGCCAAGTTGAATTGGAAGGCGACTATATTGGCTTTGAAGTTCCCAATGAGTTTGTTGTTGGATATGGTCTTGACTACGGCGAGAAGTACAGAAACCTCCCGGAAATCGGCGTATTGAAACCAGAAATTTACACCAAATAATGATAGTTTCCAAGGAGCTCAAAAAACTAAGCGAGTTGTTTCCCGTTGACCTATATATTGTAGGTGGGGCGACTCGCGACTTTCTTTTAGGGTATAAGCTGAGTGATTTTGACCTTAGCTCATCTCTTACTGGAGAGCAGGTTATGGAGCTACTTAAAGGAACAGAGTTTAAGGTTACTCCACACTCCCTAAAGCTTGGCACGCTTGGTATAAAAGTTGGCAAGCAAGTGATGGAGTATACTGCATTTAGGACGGATAGCTATGGCGAAAAGGGAGTGCATTCTCCTGTTGAAGTGCGTTTTAATGTAGGTATAGAGCAAGATGCATTCCGTCGTGATTTTACCATCAATGCCATTTACTACAACATCAAAGAAGACAAATTTTTAGATTTTACAGGGGGCCTCGAAGACCTCAAAAACCGAGTGCTCAAAACTACAAGAGAGCCCGAAAGTGTTTTTGAGGAAGATGCGCTTCGCGTGTTAAGGCTTGTAAGAATTGCCTCAAAACTTGGTTTAGAAATAGAACAAGAAACTTTATGCCAAGCAAAAAAGAATGCTTATCTTCTAAAGGAAATTGCCGTAGAAAGAATACGCGATGAATTTGAAAAGATATTGGTTTCGGATATCGAAAATGGTATTGAAGATGCCCAAATTAGAGGAATTCAATTGCTTGTTGAAATCGGCGCAATGGAGTACATTATGCCGGAGCTCCTTGAGTCAGTGGGTGTAAAGCAACCACCAAAGCACCACCTATATGATGTATACAACCACATTCTTCAAACGGTTAGGATAGCACCAAGCCATCTTCGTCTTGCAGCGCTCCTACATGACATAGGCAAGCCAAGGAGCATTGATGAGGAAGGTAGGATGACAGAACATCCTTATGTTGGCGCTCAAATGGCAAAGGAAATCATGCTTCGTTTAAGATATCCTTTGAGAGAGATAGACAAGGTGTCGCGTTTGGTTGAAACACACATGTATGATTTAAGGTGCTTGATGAGCGATGGCACGCTACGAGTATTCGTTCTAAAAAACCAAGACATCTTGAGCGACCTTATTGAACTCAAAATGGCAGACCATACAGCGCATGGATTAAAGGATGGTGTTAGTCCATCGGCACTTAACCTTGCAAGAGTGTTTAGGGAAATGCGAGAGCGCAAGGTTGCATTCAGTTTGAAGGAGCTACCCATCACAGGAGAAACGCTTATAGATTTGAAGGTCAAGCCAAGGGACAGAGCAAAAGCACTTTCGTCACTTTTGGAGCATGGCGCATATATCGGCAAGCAACTTACCAAAGAAGAGTGCATTACATTTATAAAAGAAAGAATTAATTAGCTAAAGATAAACATACTACCACTATGAAAAAAAGGACAGCTTCCGTTTTCATAGTGGTTTTTTTATGCACCATTTTGGTTGCGCCGTTTTTTGCTACGACAAAAATAGTTGCGCATGGCTATGGCTATAGTGGAGAACTTCTTTCTACTTTTACAACAGATTTTTCTTCTTCGTCAGAGGGCAGAAAGACAAATGTCCGTCTTGCAGCAAAAAGAATAGATGGCATAGTCATAGGAGCAGGGGAAGTTTTTAGCTTCAATGATGTTACAGGTGAGCGCACGGTAGAAAATGGTTACGCAACATCGCCGATAATAGAGTATGGACAATACACACTTGGTGTTGGTGGTGGGGTATGTCAAGTTAGCACCACCTTGTATAATGCTGTTATACGCGCAGGCCTCAAGATTTTGAGCGTTGCTCCACACTCTTTGCCGGTTGGTTATGTGAGCCCATCAATGGATGCAATGGTATCTCAAGCTACCGATTTTAGGTTTTTTAATAACACTCCATACAATATCACAATAATGAGTGAAACAAAATCGGATAAGCTAACCTTCAAAATTTATGGCTACAAAATGATAACTGATGGCGAAGAAATTCGCTTTGTATCCAAGGTCGTTGATAGGCTTCCCGCTGTTTATCAAGAAGTTGTTGACAGCGAAAATTTGATAGATGACGACAAGGATACAAAGATAATCAAGCAAGCCAAGGATGGATTAGTTTCGGAGTGCTACAAAGAAACCTACTATCGTGGCAAGCTTTTGAAGTCGGTTAGGATTCGCAGGGATAGTTATGCTCCTCAAGATGGAGTAGTTTTAGTAAGAGCAAAAGAGCAAAAAGAAGAAATAAATAGTATTGCCTAACGCGCGCGCATATGTTATACTAAATAGTAATACGGAGGTATAACATGTACAAAGAAACTTTCCTAAATTGGTATAATGGTGTAACCGAAGAAGAAAGACGCGAGCTTGATTTAATCAAAAATGACGAGCAAGAAATCAAAGAAAGATTTGCTCTTGACTTGGCATTTGGCACAGCTGGTATGCGTGGAGAAGTTGGGCTTGGCACTTATAGGATGAATGCCTACACGGTTAAGAGAGCAACCGAGGGTGTTGCAAAGTATCTCATTTCACTTGGCAAGGAAGCCATGGAAAGGGGTGTTGTAATTGCCTATGATACCAGAAGATTTTCAAGAGAGTTTGCCCTCAATGTCAGCGAAGTTTTGACAGCCTACAACATCAAGGGATATTTGTTTGAAGATGTTCGTCCTGTTCCAATGTGCTCCTATGCAGTCAGAGCTCTTGGAGCAGAAGTTGGCATTATGATAACGGCAAGCCACAATCCAAAAGAGTACAATGGCTACAAAGTATATGGACCTGACGGCGCACAAATGAGCCCCGAAGCAACCAAAAAAGTTGTAAAATTTATTGAAGAAATTACCGACCCATTCAGTGTAAAATATACCCCCATTCCAATGGACAAATTCCCAAAGGGTGTAGAGAATGTTGCTTTGAGCGAAACCGTTACAATCATCGGCAAGAGTGTAGACCAAGGCTACTTTGATAGTCTTGATAAGCTTTCATTGTCCCCCGAAATCGTAAAGGAAAGAGGTGCCGACATCAAGCTTGTATACACCCCCATACACGGAGCAGGATATTATCCTGTTACAACGATGTTCAAACGAAAGGGAATCAATGCAACCGTCGTTGAGGAGCAAGCGAACCCTGATACAGAGTTTTCAACAGTTAGGGTACCAAATCCCGAAAACGCAGATACCTTAAGTATGGGTATTGCGCTTGGCAACAAGATAGGCGCAGATGTTGTTTTGGGCACCGACCCAGACTCTGATAGACTGGGTGTTGCTGTCCGTGATGACAAGGGAGAATTTGTACTTTTGAGTGGCAACCAAATTGGTATTCTGCTCCTTGATTACATACTATCCAAAAAGATAGAAGACGGCACACTTCCTAAAAATGGTGCTGTTGTAAAAACCATAGTTACATCTACACTTGCTGATAGGCTTGCAACCAAACGAGGCGCAACAGTATTCAATGTGCTCACAGGCTTCAAGTTCATTGGCGAAAAGATTAAGGAGTGGGAGCAAAGTGGCGACTACACCTATCTCTTTGGTTTTGAAGAAAGCTATGGCTCCCTTATCGGCACACATGCACGCGACAAGGATGCTGTTATTGCATCGGTTACCTTTGCAGAGATGTTGATGTATCTTGAGTCCAAGGGTAGTGGAGTATATCAAAGACTACAAGAGATATTTGCCGAGTTTGGATATTATTCAGAAGCCAACACTTCTATCACCTACAAGGGATTAAGTGGCATGAGTGATATGAAAAAGGTAATGGATAACCTTCGCGCAAAGACCATCACAGCCATTGATGGCGAAAAGGTACTTGCAGTAAGCGATTACCTAAAGGGCGAAACCGTTAATGCAGATGGAAGCAAGGCAAAGATTACATTGCCAAAGTCAGATGTAGTATACATCACTCTTAACGACGGACAATTTATTTGCATAAGGCCAAGTGGCACAGAGCCCAAGCTCAAGATATATGTACTTGTATTTGACGCTGACAACGATAGTGCAAAGGCAAAGAGTGATAGACTAATGAGTGCAACCAAAAAACTTTTGGAGGACTAACATGAGAGCATACATAACAGTAATGGGCAAGGACAAGGTAGGTATAATTGCAGCAGTTGCAAACACATTGTCCGATTGCAAGATTAACATCGAAGAAATCAACCAAACCATATTACAAGGAACATTTACCATGATTATGGCAGTTGACACAAAGGAAAGCAGTTTGAGTATTGAAGAAATCAACACCGAGCTAACCAAGTGTGGAAGCGCACTTGGCGTAGAAATTGCCATCCGCCACGAAGATATATTTAACGCAATGCACCAAATCTAATTATGATAAATCAACACGATATAATTGAAACTGTAAAGATGATAGGCGAGCACCACCTTGATGTTCGTACTATAACAATGGGAATTAGCTTGTTGGACTGCGTAAGCCCATCAAAGGAAGAAACTGCAAAGCGCGTATACGAAAAGGTTGTAAGGAATGCAAATGACCTTGTTGCAACTGGCGAAAAGATTGCCAAGATGTATGGTATACCAATTGTAAACAAGCGCGTATCAGTTACACCGGTATCACTTGTAGGCTCATCAAGTGGTGGTTATCTTGAAATCGCAAGAGCGCTTGACAAGGCTGCAAAGGAAATAGGCATTGACTTTATTGGTGGCTATTCTGCACTTGTACAAAAGGGCGCAACCAAGCAAGAAAACGACTTCCTTGATACCATTCCCGAAGCGCTTGCTACTACCGAAAAGGTATGTTCATCGGTAAACCTTGCATCTACTCGAGCAGGTATAAACATGGATGTTTGTGGCAAGGTTGGTAGACTCATCAAGGAAACAGCTTACCTTACAAGAGATAGAGAAAGCATAGGCTGTGCAAAGTTTGTTGCCTTTGCAAATGCAGTTGAAGACAACCCCTTTATGGCTGGCGCATTCCATGGCGTAGGCGAAGCTGACAAGGTAATCAATGTCGGTGTAAGTGGTCCTGGTGTAGTCAAAACAGCCCTTGAGCGCATTGGTGATGCCGACCTTGGTACTGTGTGTGAAACCATCAAGAAAACAGCATTTAAGGTTACAAGAGTTGGACAGTTGGTTGCCCAAAAGGCAAGTGAAATGCTAAATGCAAACTTTGGCATTGTAGACTTGAGCCTTGCTCCAACACCCGTTGTTGGCGACTCTGTTGCACATATTTTGGAAGAGATTGGTCTTGAGCAAGTTGGTGCTTGTGGTACCACTGCATGCCTTGCACTACTCAACGACGCCGTCAAAAAGGGTGGCATAATGGCATCAAGCCATGTTGGTGGATTGAGTGGTGCATTCATTCCAGTTAGTGAAGACATCGGCATGATAAATGCAGTAAATAGTGGTGCGCTTTCACTCAACAAGTTAGAAGCAATGACAGCAGTTTGCTCTGTTGGGCTTGATATGATTGCTATCCCAGGGGACACATCAGCAGAAGTTATTTCTGCTCTCATCGCAGACGAAGCTGCAATTGGTGTTGTAAACAACAAGACCACAGCTGTTCGCGTTATCCCAGCCTATGGCAAAAAGGTCGGCGACTCCGTTGAGTTTGGTGGACTTCTTGGTCAAGCACCCATTATGGATATCTCCACCGTAAGTCCAGCGCGATTTATTAATCGTGGTGGTAGGATAGCAGCACCTGTTCACGCCAACAAAAATTAAAACGCGTTATTTTGGCGAACAACTTCACAAAACACAAAATCCACTCGGTCTTTTACGCATA
Source organism: Clostridia bacterium (assembly GCA_017533505.1). Taxonomy (GTDB): domain Bacteria; phylum Bacillota; class Clostridia; order Christensenellales; family DTU072; genus Stercoripulliclostridium_A. Next base: position 9,090 of record JAFXIB010000039.1, read on the forward strand.
AGTAAAGTCCCGTCGTGGATTTTCTTTTTTTGTTCGTTTTTCATCCAAACTAACGTGTTTTATTACCGCTATTCTTTGTGAAAAATATTTTCTAAAATTCCATATTTACATTTACGCGCGTGTGTATTATAATTATTACATAATGCGCACTTGTGTGCGCGTAAAATAATTTTGTGGAGAGTGTTATGGATAATCAAGCAAACACAGCTACCAAACCAAAGAGATTTGTTGGCAGCAAGGAAAGTTGGGCACTTGCTCTTGCTGGGCTTGGCCAAGGTATGATGTATTCTACCATGTCAAGCTACATTTCTGACTTTTACATTAACATCATGGGATTACCCCTTGTTTTTGTTATGTTGCTTATGCTCCTTGCTCGTGTATGGGATGCTATCAACGACCCAATGATGGGTATGATAGTTGATAGAGCAAGACCAACAAAATATGGTAAAATGAAGCCATTTATTATCCTTTTTGCCATTCCAATTGCAGTTGCAACATTTTTGATGTTCTATGCGCCAGAAGGCTTTAATATGACACAAAACATGATTTATGCAGGTGTCGTTTATGTTGGATGGGGCATGCTTTATACAGCAGCCGATGTTCCTTTCTGGGCACTACCCAATGTTATGACTCCCGACCCAGAAGAGCGTGGTGGTATCATCTCATTTGCTAAAACAGTAAATGGTGTTGGTAGCGCCGTTCCAATGGCAATATTTATGATTTTGAGCTGGATTCCTTACTTTGCTGAAGGCGCAACACTACAAGCAGAAAAGCAAAAATACATGATCATTGCTCTTGTATGTTCACTTATCGGTACAGCTCTTTACCTACTTGCTTTCTTCTATCCAAAAGAGAGAGTTATCATTCCACCCAAGGCCAAAAAGGATCCAAACGAGCCTGGCACATTGAAGAGATTGTTCAAGTGCAAACCACTTATGTTGGTTGTTCTTTGTGGTGTTCTTTCAAGTGGTAGATATATGATGCAAGCAGCAGCAATCCATGTCGCTCGTTATGCATTCTACATTGGACCAAGCCTTGAAGGCGTTATCGATCCAGTTGTTCGTCAACAATATTTGAGTGGTTCAGTAGGTACTGTTTCAACACTATTCCAAATTTGTAGTGCTGTTGGTATGTTTGGCTCCATGCTTGCAATGCCATTCCTGTATAAGAAATTCAACTACAAGCAAATTGTTATTGTAAGCTGTCTTGGTGGATTTGTTGCATCAATTGCAACAACCGTACTTGGTGCTTGCTCCATCTTTACGGTTGCAAACTGGCTTGTATACCTTATGATACCTTTCATTATCATCCAATGTATCCCACTTGGAGCGCTCAATGTAACAATGTTTGCTATGATAGGCGACTCTCTTGACTATCTTGAGTGGCAAACCGGATTCCGTGATAATGCTCTTGGTGCAGCATGTCAATCATTTGTTAACAAGCTCGGCAACGCATTTGCAACCACCTTTATCGTTATCATGTATCTCATTGTAAATATCGATCCTGCACAATCAGTTGCTCAAGAGGCAGTTAAGTCAGTTATGGATATGACGGGTGCACAAAGATTTGGTATGTTTGCACTTGTATCCATCGTTCCAGGCTTGAGTTTGGTACTATGTGCAATTCCAATTTTCTTCTACGATATCGTTGGCGAAAAGAAGGATCGCATCACTGCTGAACTTGAAGTTATGCGTCAAGAAAAGGGTATTGCAATCGAAGCATAAAAGGAGAAAATATGTACAAGTATCCTAAATTTATAAGAGGCAAACAAGTCCTTACGCGTGTTTATGACAACACCAAGGATATGATGATGAATATCACGGCTTACAATCTCAAAAAGGGAGAAAGCCTAACTTTGGGTGAGCCCGAAATGGAAACAGCCATTTTGCTCCTCAAGGGCGATATTACTTTCTATTATGAAGAAAGGGAAGAAAGAGCAATCCGTAGTGGAGTATTCACCGATGCGCCCACATGCTTGCATGTATCAAAGGATGTTGAAGTAGTTGTAGAGGCAAACGAAGACGCCGAAATCTTGGTTCAATCTACCGAAAACGACAAAGACTTCCCCTCAAAACTATATAGAAAGGAAGACATCTCAAGCTTTGTATCATGCGAAGGCAGATGGGAAAACACAGCTGTTCGCGATGTTGTTGATATTATAAATATCAAAGTTGCACCATATTCTAATATGGTACTTGGCGAAGTATATGCAAGGCAGGGCAGATGGTGGAGTTATATCCCACACTATCATCCACAACCCGAAGTATACTACTATAAGTTCGACCGTCCCGAAGGATTTGGCGCATGCTTTATTGGGGACAAGGCATATACAATCAAAGACTGCTCTGTAGGAATGTTCCCAGGTGGCAAGACACATGCACAAGTTACAGCCCCTGGATATCCAATGTACTGTGCTTGGATGATAAGACATCTTCCAGGAGACCCATGGGACAACACAAGGACAGATATGCCAGAATTTACATGGCTATTGGAGGAGAAATAAATGAAAACCATCAAAATGTCAGTAGGTGAAGCAGTTATACGCTTCTTGGATAATCAATATGTATCCTTTGACGGCAAGGAAGAAAAGTTTGTTGAAGGTGTATTTGCTGTATTTGGACACGGATGCGTGCTTGGTATGGGCGAAGCTCTTGCAATGGGCGAGCATAGCTTGAAGGTATATCAAGGCAAGAATGAGCAAGGCATGGCACATGTAGCTATGAGCTATGCAAAGCAAAACAACAGACGCAAGATTATGCCTTGTATTTCATCAATAGGACCAGGCGCTGCAAATATGGTTACAGCGGCAGCATGTGCAACTGTAAATAATATTCCTTTGCTCCTGCTCCCAGGTGACACCTACGCTACGCGTAGACCAGACCCAGTTTTGCAACAACTGGAGCAAACTTACGACCTTAACATCATTACCAACGATGCATACAAGGCAGTAACAAGATACTTTGATAGAATTACTCGTCCCGAAGTATTGGAGAGCGCATTGAATAATGCAATGAGAACGCTATTAGACACAGCACATACTGGTGCAGTATGTCTTGCAATGCCCCAAGATGTTCAAGGCGAAACATACGATTTCCCAGCAAGAATGTTCGAAAAGAAGGTACGCCGTATCACTCGTCCTGTTGCTGTTAAGGAAGAAATTTTGGATATCGTCACAGCTATAAAAGAAGCAAAGAAGCCACTTGTAATCGTAGGCGGCGGTTCAAGATATTCAGAAGCTGGCGAAGTTATACAAGAGTTTTGTGCAAAATATAATGTTCCATTTGCAGAAACACAAGCTGGCAAGTCAACCATTCCATGCACATCAAAGTATTATCTTGGTGGACTTGGTGTAACAGGCAATGGCTGTGCTAACCAAGTTGCAATGCAAGCAGACCTTATCATTGGATTGGGCACTCGCTTTACTGATTTTACCACAGCATCCAAGACCTTATTCAACGAAGATGCAAAGGTTGTAACCATCAATACATCTACATTCCATGGACAAAAGATGAATGCTATTTACGCAACCGGTGATGTTAAGGCAACCCTTAAAGCAGTTATGGATGAGCTTGGTGATTACCAAAGTGGATATAAAGACGAGTACAAAAACGCTCAAGATTGGTGGGCAAAGGAAATGGATAGACTTGTATCCATTCGCTACACCGATAGTCTTGTCCCAGAAGTTAAGGCATATACCCCCACAACTCTCAAAGATTTCAACCAAGCAACAGGTGCAGCGCTTGCACAAACAACAGCTCTTGGATTGGTAAGAGAGTATATTCCAAAGGATGCTATCGTAGTAGGTGCAGCTGGCTCACTTCCAGGCGATATGCAAAGAATGTGGGATACCGAAGAACTTTATACCTACAACATGGAGTATGGCTACTCCTGTATGGGATATGAAATTCAAGGCGCACTTGGCTCAAAGCTTGCTTGTCCCGAAAGGGAAGTTTATGCAATGTGTGGTGACGGCAGTTATCTTATGCTCCACAGCGAACTGGTTACTGCAATGCAAGAGGGCAAAAAGATTACCGTTCTACTATTTGACAATGGTGGATTTGGTTGCATAAACAATCTTCAAATGGGCAAGGGTATCAAGAGCTTGGCAACCGAAATTAGATATGGAGCAAAGGCAGATACTCCATTTGTTCCAGTCAATTATGCACTTTCAGCAAGTGGATATGGCTTAAAGACCTATTCTGCAAAGACAGAAGAAGAGCTTATTTTTGCACTAAAAGATGCACTCAAGCAAGAAGTATCCGTACTTATTGACATCAAGGTACTACCAAAGACAATGACAGACGGATATGATGGTGGATTCTGGCAATGTGGCGTAACACACGCACCACGCAACGCAAAACAACAAGAGGCATTGGATGATCTCTTGAATCACATTAAATAACAACTGACGAGGTATAGCTATGTTAGACAAAAAGAAAATCAAACTTGGTATTGCACCTATTGGCTGGACCAATGACGATATGCCCGATTTGGGTAGTGAAGTAACCTTTGAGCAATGTGTTAGCGAAATGGCACTTGCTGGTTACAAGGGTTGCGAAATTGGCAACAAGTATCCCACCAAAATCAACACTTTGCGCAGAGCTCTCAATTTAAGAAAGCTCAAGATAGCAAACTGCTGGTTCTCAAGCTTTATTCTCACAAAGCCTTTCTACGAAGTAGAAACCGACTTTAGAGCAAAGTGCAAGTTCTTGAAGGCAATGGGTGCAAAGGTTATAGGTATAAGTGAGCAAAGCTACTCCATTCAAGGACAAATGGAAACTCCTGTCTTTGAAAAGAAGTATGTTATGAACGACGATGAATGGAATTTGATGTTCATTGCAGTAAATCGTCTTGGCGAAATTGCACTTACCGAGTACGGCATCAATCTTACATACCATCACCACATGGGCACAGTTATCCAAACCGAAGCTGAAATCGACAAGTTTATGGCTGGCACCAACCCAGAATTTGTAAGCCTACTATTTGATAGTGGTCACCTTGCATATTGTGGCGAAGATTATATGAGAGTGCTTCGCAAGTATATTGGAAGAATCAAGCACATTCATTTGAAGGATATCCGTCCTGATGTTGTTGCAGAAGTCAAGAGAAATCATTTGAGCTTCCTTCAAGGCGTAAGAAAGGGCACTTTTACCGTTCCTGGTGATGGCTCTATTGACTTTACACCTATTTTTGAAGTAGTAGCAAAGTCAGGATATGAAGGCTGGCTACTTGTTGAAGCAGAACAAGACCCACAAATTGCAAACCCACTTGAGTATGCAATCAAGGCAAGAAAATACATCAAGCAAATTGGCAAAATCTAATTGTAGATAAAAGGAGAAACAACTATGATAAACATTGGTATTATCGGCGCAGGTAGAATTGGTAAAGTTCACGCAGAGTCCGTAATGAGATTTGTTAAGAACGCAACAGTCAAGGCTATTGCTGATCCATATATGAACGATGCAACCATCGCATGGGCAAAGGAAATGGGTATAAACGAAATCTATACCGATTATCACAAGATTTTGGAAGACAAGGATATCGAAATCGTGCTTATTTGCTCATCGACCGACACCCACTCCAAGATTAGTCTTGAAGCTATTTCTGCAGGCAAGCACATTTTCTGTGAGAAGCCCATTGACCACGATGTAAACAAAATCAAGGAAGTAATGGAGGCTCTCAAGAACTCAAATGTAAAGTATCAAGTAGGTTTCAATCGTCGTTTTGACCACAACTTTATGGCAGCACGCGAAGCTGTCAAAGCTGGCAAGATTGGCGACCTTAACATTCTCAAGATTTGCTCACGCGATCCTGGCGCACCCCCTGTAAGCTACATCAAGGTAAGTGGTGGTATTTTCTTGGATATGACCATTCATGATTTCGACATGGTAAGATTTATGAGTGGTGACGAAGTTGAAGAAGTCTATGCTATCGGTGGTGTATTGGTTGATCCAGCTATCGGCGAAGCAGGGGATATCGACACAGCTATCATCACCTTGAAGCTCAAGAGTGGCGCGCTTGCAGTCATCGACAACTGCCGTAGAGCAACTTATGGTTATGACCAAAGAGTGGAAGCCTTTGGTAGTTTAGGACAAGTTGCAATCGGCAACGATACCGATTCACTTGCAGTTATCTCCAACGCAGATGGTGTTACAGCCGAAAAGCCAAAGCTATTCTTCTTGGAGAGATACATGGGCGCATATACTGCAGAAGTTAACAGCTTCATCCAAGCAGTACAAAATGACACTCCCACCGAAGTGAATGTAATTGACGGCCTAAAGCCAGTTCTAATCGGTCTTGCAGCAAAGCTTTCACTCAAAGAAAATCGTCCTGTAAAGATCAAGGAAATCGAAGAACAATACGGACTTTAGTATCCACAAACTAAAAACACAAGCGCCCAAACTAAAGGTTGGGCGCTTTGGAGGTATAGATGCCTAATTTAATAACACACACTTGGTTTGGCTACGAAGTGCTAAACTCCATTCCTGCTGAAATAAGGGACAGGATAGCCTTGCATAAAGATGCCTTTGTACTTGGCAACATGGGCCCAGACTTTATGTATGCCATCCGTGAGCTTGGTTTTCCAACAGGAAATTATCCAAACGAACTCCACCACAACAAGCAACACCTAACCTTTGAAGCCATTGCAAAGTACTTGAGGGAAACCGACACACCCGAAGCATTCAGTTATGCTATGGGTATGATGTGTCACTATGTGGCAGACAAAAACTTGCACTCATATGTCAACGCTCTATGTGAAGGTTATGTATCTGTTGAGCTTGGTGGCGAAGCTCTCCCCACAGCACATGGATTTATTGAGAGTGCAATAGACACCCATATCATAACCGAAAGGATGGGGATAAAAAATCCAAACAAGTATCGTCCAGACAAGGAACTAAAATCAAAGGCAAAAACTCGTAGAGCAATTGCCAAGATGTTCATGGCTTGTGTAGACGATATCCATGGCAAAAAGATAACACCATTTATGGCAAGCTTGTCCTTTAATTTGACAAGACTTTTCATTTGGTTTGCAAACGATAGTACAGGCTTAAAGCACCCCTTTGTTAGAGTGTTGGAAAAGACCATAATGGGTGGCTCAATGCAAGTTACAGCGCTTATGCGCCCACCGCTCAAGTATGGTGAAATCGACTATTTGAACTTTGAACATCGTCCTTATAGGAAGATTCGCAATCGTGATGAAATGGTCAACTACGATGCAATGCAGGTGTTGGAAATTGCACTTAATGAAGCAATCAATCACTACATTCCAGAGTTTTATAAGGCTTCAACAGAAGGCACTTCGCTTGATGTAAATGACTTTTTAATCAATTACGAAGGTGTAGAAGCTGGCAACTAAAATCAAGGAGGGAAACATGCAAGACAACCTTTATGATGTTGTTATAGTAGGTGCTGCAACAAGTGGCGCATGGTTTGGTCGCAAGATGGCAGAAAAGGGCTACAAGGTAAAAATTGTAGAAAAATTGAGCGAGCAAACACTAGGTAGAAGGCTTGATATTTTCCATGTTGCTAAAAGAGAGTTTGCACGCTTTGGGCTCCCAGTTGTAGGCAATGGCGACCCTGAATGGGCATTTAGTTTTGATGAAACACTTACATCATCTCCCTACAATAACTATCCCAAAACCACTTATGATACCATTGTTGGCATGCACATGGCAGAGTATATTTTGCTCATGAACAAGTATGCCAAGGAAGCTGGATGCGACATTGAGTATAGTGCTCCATTTGAAGAATTCATCATGGAAGATGGTGTCATCAAGGGCATCAAATATGGTGGTGGCAAGGAGTGTTATGCAAAGGTTGTTGTAGATTGCTCTGGTGTTGAGTCTGTTGCAAGAAGGGCACTTCCTATAAACTACGGCGTAGAAACCTTTGAAGTAACACCAGAAGACAAATTTTATGTTGTACTTCGTTATGTACATTTCTTGGGCGAAAAGCCCAAGCTAAATGGCTGGCCTTTCTACAAGACATGGATAGCACCTTGTGCTGACCCAGAGGGCGCAATCATTGGTATTGGTGCATGTCATAGTTATGAGTATGCCGAAGAAATTTATGCTCAATTTGAAAAGGATATTGCAATCCCACCATACGAGCTAACACGCATTGAGCGTGGTACTACACCATACACACGCCCACCATACAGCTTTGTCGGTGACAACTTTATTGTAAGTGGCGATGCTGGTTGCCTAACCAAGCCAAACAACGGAGAGGGCGTAACAAGCTCCATGGTACAAATGGAAATTGCTTGCGAAGTTCTTGACGAGTGCCTAAAGAAGGGCGACACCTCCAAGGAAGCACTTTGGGCAATCAATGTTGAGTACAACAAAAAGCAAGGCGCAGACTTTGCATCCACAAGAGCCATTCTTACAAAAGCAGTCAATGCAACTCGCGACGAGTTTGAGCTCTTTTTTGAAAAGGATATTATTTTCAACGAAAAATTCCTTAACAATGTTGCCGACAGCCCCGAAATTCAATTTTCATTGAAAGACGCACTTGATATTGTCAAGGGTGTTTTAGGTGGATTGATTTCAAAGAGATTGTCTTTCAAGACCTTGAAGTATCTTCTTGAGGGCCTATCCCTTGGCGGAAAACTCAAAAAGCACTATCTCAAATTTCCAAGGAGTCCCAAGAACTATAACGACTGGGCAATAGTAGCTTCGGAGTTATGGAATAAGGTTGGCAAAATGAAGTAAAACGCGTTATTTTGGCGAACAACTTCACAAAACACAAAATCCACTCGGTCGTTTACGCATAAGTAAAGTCCCGTCGTGGATTTTCTTTTTTTGTTCGTTCTTCATCCAAACTAACGCGTTTTATCGCGTACTAATTCGACAAATTACTTTACAAAAAACAAAAACCCATCAGGGCGCAGTAGGTTTACTACAGCAACCCTATGGGTTTTTATATTTTCCGTCGGCTTGCATCGCAATAAAAAAGAGCCTTTCGGCTCTCTTTTAATTGTTTGATTTTTTAGAAAAGGAATGTTCCGTTTATTGCATCAACGGCTGATTCAGTTCCAACATATACTGCATTGTCGCTCAAGCCATAAATGAGTTCTTCTTTGGTTTCTTCGTCAAGGGACTCAAAGTATTCTTCAGCCTTTGCAGTATCTTCATAATAATATATGGTTACATAGTCCTTTCCATCTTCGCTTATTGCATAAACTTGGATGTATTCTTCAAGCTCAATGGTTTCCACCATATATCCAGCTTCTTCGAGCATATCGACAGCATCGTCGGGAGTGGCAGGGAAGGGGAACAAGAGTATTGAGCCAACAACTATTACAACAACAAGCAATATTGCTACTGCAAGCATAATTGCCCAAACAATAAGATATGCTTTTGCGAAGTTACGCTTTGTTGGGTTAACCCTTTCATTCTTTTTGTTGCACCAAGCAATCAAGGCGATGATGTTTACAAGTGGTATGCACATTACAACCAATATACCTACCCATTGTTTCATGGTCATCACATCAACCTTTTCTACCATGGGCTTTTCTTCCTTTTTAGGATTTCTCTTGCCGATGGTGTAGTCGGTAGCGTAGTAGGGGTTAGCTTTTGAGCCTGCACCAGTAACAGCTTGTGCATGCTTCATTGTTTTTTGCTCTTTAGTCAATTTCTTTTTTGCCATAACTTACTCCTTATACTAATAAGTATACCATACTTTCGTAGGGTCGTAAAGTCATATTTTGGAGAGTTTCTGGAGAGTCTTTGTAGTTGCTTATTTCAAGGTTGCAATGTGAGTATGCACAGCTTGATGGAACTTTGAACTTAACTTCCTTATTCTTAAAGTTGCAGATTACAAACAATCTCTTGCCTTCATACCATCTTTCGTAGCAGAAGATGTCCTTTGAAGAAGTATAGTTTGTCTTGTATAGACCGTTACGGATAATCTCATTGCCCTTTCTATAAGCAATTAGTTTCTTGTAGAAGTGGTAAATGCTATCTGGGTCAGCCATTGCTTCTTCTACATTTATTTCAGTATAATTGGGGTTGATGGGCATCCAAGGACGACCTGTTGTGAAGCCTGCATTTTCGCCAGCAGTCCATTGGACGGGGGTTCTTGCGTGGTCCCTTGCGCGCTTTAGAAATACTTTATGAACAAATCCCTTGAGCAAAGGTTCAAACACACCAAGTACTTTTCTTACATATGCAACAAGAACATCTTGATATTCGTCAAGGTTCTTAAATGGGTAGTTTGTCATACCAATCTCTTGTCCTTGGTATACATAAGGTACACCTTGGTGGAAGTGCATTGCTATTGCAAGCATCTTTCCTGCTTCCTTACGATACTCACCGTAGTCGCCTGTAAATCTTGGTAGAGAGCGAGGTTGGTCGTGGTTTTCAAGGTACAAGGAGTTCCAGCCTTTTCCAAACAATCCCCATTGCCAACGACGGAAAACCTTTTTGAATTGTACAAGGTTAAACTTCTTCGGTAGGAGTTGAGCGATGGTGTCGCAGTTGACATGTTCAAAGGTAAATACGGTGTCGAGCTCTTCTCTATCTTCACCTGTATATAGTAGACCTTGCTCAATGGTAACACCACTTGCTTCGCCAACTGTCATGCAGTCGTAGTTGGAAAGAACTTCTTTGTTGAGGGCATGAAGATATTTGTGGATATTTGGTCCATGGGTAAATTGTTCATCTCCGCGGATACCAATGTTCCACTTGCCGTCTGGCAAGCCTTCCACTTTGGATATATAAGTGATAGCATCGCAACGGAAACCATCAACACCGAGGTCCAACCAGTATTTTACCATATCGTGTACTTCGGCTCTGACTTTAGGGTTATCCCAGTTTAGGTCAGGTTGCTTTTTTGAGAACAAGTGGAGATACCATTCGCCAGTTGTTTCATCATATTCCCAAGCGCGACCGCCAAAGCGCGATGTCCAGTTGTTTGGTGGGCGCTTGCCGTTTTTACCTTTACCCTTTCTCCAAATATAGTAGTCGCGATAGGGGTTATCCTTTGATTTTTTGGATTCTTGGAACCACTTATGTTCGTCAGAAGTATGGTTAACAACAAGGTCCATTATGAGCTTGATGCCACGCTCGTGCATACCATTGACCATTTCTTTCCAATCATCAAGGGTGCCGAACTCGTCCATAATATCACGATAGTCGGATATGTCATAGCCGTTGTCATCGTTAGGGGATTTGTAGCAAGGGGATAGCCAAACAGCATTGATGCCCAGGTCCTTTAGATAGTCCAATTTGGAGATAATACCACGGATATCGCCAATGCCATCTCCGTTGCTATCCATAAAGCTTCTTGGGTAAATTTGATAAATTACGGAATCTTTATACCATCTTGTTCTTTCCATTTTTTACTCCTATTTTGATAAAAATAAAGCGCATAACAAGTACTCGCGTGTGCGAGTCTTCGTTATGCGTATCTTAAGTGATAGGGCAAAGCCCCTTGATAATCAATTAGATTTCGAGCTTGTTGAGGATTTCTTTGAGAGCCTTTGCTTCTTCGATGCTAAGGGTCATACCTTTGCCCATTCTTTCGTGGTTTGGTGACCATTCGCGAAGGTCAAGACGAGGGTCTCTATCATTCCAGCTAACATAGTTGAGTTCTTTTGTCCAGCCTCTTGCAGAAGTGCTTAGAACACCACAAGCTTTGGTGATATCATATTTTAATTCAGCAGGCATAATTTCCTTCCTCCTATGCATTGAATTACCTTTATAATAAATATTTAGCGCGCGCGCGTCAATAATATTTACTATAATTTTACTGAATATAGTGTATATTGGGTAAAAATAATGCTTTTTGGAAAAAGAAAAGGGGCTTTTAAGCCCCAAAAATTAGTTGATACGAATGTCCTTCCCACCAAGGATAAATATCCTTGACCTCTTTTTGTGGGTCATTCTACTGAATATTCTGTCGTTATATTTATTGCGTAAAGCATCTGCATTAAGGTTTGATGTAAAGCAGGTGGTTTTATTTTCGCGTTCGTTTAGTAAGCAAAGCAAGTAGTTTTCTGTTACATTATTGATGATAGGTTCTGCCCCAAGGTCATCAAGGATGAGCATATCGCAATCAATTAGTGGCTCCCAGATATCTGCCTTGTCAGCTTCGCGCGCAAGATGATATTTTAAGAAAAGGCTGTTCATTTCTGCGCTGTTTAGACAAAATACGCTAAACCCTTTTTTCATAAGGTTGTTTGCAAGGATGGATAAACCATATGTTTTACCTACACCAACAGCGCCAAATACACCAACAATCTTACCTGTGTTATCTGGGAATTTTTCGCTCATGAGCTTCAAGAATTTGTAAAATTGCTTGTAGTTATCAATGTTTTCTGGTGGGCAAAAATCAAAGGAAATGTTGTCAAGGTCGCTTTCGGTTGTAGGAAGTGCCCCACAATGTGCGCGCAAGCGTGCATACACGAGCTGTTTTAGGCAGTTACATTCTTTACCATCAACAAATCCTGTATCTTTACATAGTGGACAGGAGTAATTGATGGTTAGCTCTTCTTTTGATATGCCAAGTTCTTCCATTCTCTTTTCCATTGCGACAACAGTTTGAGAATATTCTGCGTTTTGTGCGCTTGCATCTTGGTTTTGGGATACCAAACGCGCAATATCTGCGCGCAAGTCAATTCTCTTTGAGTTTAGAGAGTGGTAAACTTCATCGCTCAAAAGCTTGTCTTGTAGTTTTTCTACTCTATCCCTTTCCTTAAACCTTCTTGAAGCCAATTCAAGGTGAGCTTCTTGCTTAAATTTTGACATATCTATTTCTCCTAAATATCCCAGCTATCAAGGTCAATGTCCGTGATGTTACGGAATACTGATGCAATTTCTTCTTGGCTGTACTCTTGCTTGATGAGTGTTTCCTTCTTTGCTTTCTTGTCAGCAGGGGTGCTTTCAAAGAATGCCTTTGCGCCACTTACGGTATTAATACCATTTTGCTTAAATATGAGTAGTATCTTGTTGATATAGCTCATAGGGAAGGGCTTGCCACTTGCGTTTTCGGCAACAGCAAGTACAACATCGTGTTCAAATCCCCAGTCTTCGATGAATACGCGATAAAAATCTCTGTCGCGGTTGGAAATGAAAGGTTCTGCGTTTGCCTTTTCCAATACTTCTTTGATGGAGTTATCGATTTTTGCCTGTCTTGATACATAAGCATTGATGCCATCAAGGGTAACGATACCGAGCTTGTAGAACTTGTCAATTACAGTTTGCATGCCATCAAGAGTTTTGATGTTGCGCATAAAGCAGAACTTTGCAATGGCAAGGATGGCGTTCTTTTCGTAGCCAAGCTTTAGCCATGGGCTAACATAGGTTTCAATGGGCATATCAAGAGAACCATAGAATGAGCCAATAGTACGGATAACTTCGCTTGCGAACTTGCGAGTATCTTCCTTTTCTCTCAAATATTCATCAACTTCAATAGCAGATAAGGCGTTTTGTGAGTAAAGCTCTTCCATAAGGCGGGATAGCTTGCTCATGCCACCCTTACGCTTGCAAGACTTTGCTGCAGTGAGTATTGCATTGAGTTGGAATCCTTGTTTGGACCACATTGCAAAAAGTTCTTGGTCTTCGACAGCAGGTTTACTTTTGAGTCCAAGTTCTGCAAACAGCAAGCGCATATCTTCGGAGTCTTTTTCCAACTCGTCAAGACGCTCATTTACTGCACTCATTGTTGTCAAGCCTTGCTTTGCCCAGCTGGATGCAAGTCCAATTACACTTGCTGTGTTGGTTGTGCCACGCTTATCACGGCAGTATCTTGCGATAAGGAGCATTGCATTTTGTTCCATTTTGTAGGTTTTCATGGTTTCGACATACTTCATGATATCTTGCTCTGGAAGTATCTTTTCGGGGAAAATCCTACGGAGTTCATCAACAAACTCGGAGTACTCTCTTGCGTTGTAGAGTACGGTTTTGGAAACAGGCATTTTGACAGAGTTGTAAATTACTTGGAAATCAGGGGTTTGTCTTATGGTAACAAGACCAAGGTCTTGCCAGTAGTTATAAGCATTGATGATGCGTTCTTCGGTGAGCCTTAATGCATAAGCGATGCGCTCCAAGGTATTATCTCTATCTTCTTTTGCGAGCAAAAGGCCATAAAGATATACTTTTACATCAATAGCATCGGCGTCAGCAAGATACTTTGACAAAAAAACATTGTCAATTTGGGTGTATCCTTCGCGAATATAGTCCCTTCCTAAACAACAAAATCCCATGTTTCTCCTAAATTTTCAACTAAAATATAAAATTAACTATTGCAAGTTTATATTTTAGAGTGTATAATTATTATAATTATGGCTCTAGGGGAACTTTTACCCTTTGAGCGGTGATTAATAATATACCACAAAGCGACGGATTTTGGTATAAAAAAATACGCAAAATTTGCAAAACACAACATATAGTGTGCCAAAAAAATATCGGCACAAGTATATAAACATTACGGAGGAGCATATGAAACTCATCAATTTGGTATTTCAAGGTATAACTGCCCGTGAAGAAACCTATGACTTCGGCAACAAAGCAGCTGGCTGCATCGTTCTGCAAGACGCCGATAAGAACGCACTTAAAGAAGCATTGAGCTTTGCATTCTATGGTAGTGTAGATCCCACAAGATACACTCTACCCCTTGTTGTAAGCGCAAAATTTATGCTTGACGACATCGAGTACGACCTTACCCGTGCATTGGTAAGAGAGCCAAGTGGTGCTGTAGCCGAAAAGGTTGCACTCAGCGATCTCAACACAGGTGTTATTTATGGCGAAGGCAAGGAAGACATCGACAGCTATTTGCTCGCAAAGATTGGTCTTGACAAAGATGCGTTTGAAAAACTTTTGTTTGTTGATGAAGAACTAACATCTCCCATCGCAGAAAATCTTGTAACTCGCGAGTCTTTTGTAGCAGAGCAAATCGCATCTCTTGCAACATCACAAAAGGTTATTGGCAAGTACAACGAACTCAAAGCTGACGAAGAAGAGCTCATGGCATACATCGAAGGAATAGAGGGTGTTACTCGTGATGAAATCAAAGAGCAACAACTTCGCGTTGATAACGACAAGCTATCACTTGAGGCGCTCCGTAATCAAATAGCTGATGTCAACATCGAAATCATGAATGCGGAAAAATACCGCGAAGAACTTGACACTTACAATGCAGTCAATGCAAGGATGGATGCAGTAAGTAGCAAGGAAGCCGAAATGCAAGAACTCGCTTCAAAAGCAGCCAGAAGCGAAGAAGCAAAAGAAATCGCAGATGTATTCTACAAGTACCAAGAAACCATGAAGGGACTTGAAGCAATCGAAGCAAGCATCATTGCACAAACCGAAGAGCTTGATGCAATGGAAGCAAAGATTGGTGAAGCAAAGGGTTCCGAAAAACTTCTTGGTGACGAATATGCTCAAGCAAATATCCGTGCAACAGAACTTAACGCAAAGATGCGCGAAATCATCAAAGAAGGCGCAATCAACCCACAAGGCGTAAAGATTAAGGAAATTATTGAAAGCTACTATGCAGAAACTGCTCCTGAAATCGAAGAGCTCAAGGCAAAGAAGAAGGATGTTGATGCAAGCTATGATGCACTTGTAAAGGAAATCGCTGAACTTCAAGAAAGAAAGGTAGCTATCCGTGATAGTGCAGAATACAAGAAGGCAGTTCAAGATGGCGCTGTTCTCGAAGGCAACCTTGCTCAAGCAGAAAGCACTCTCAAGGAGTCACAAGAGCGCATCGAAGCATTGGAAAAGAGAAGAGCTGACCTATACGACCAAAATGTAGTATACGCAGGCAAGGCAAAGGAACTCAACACCGAAGTTCAAAAGATGGAAAAGGAACTCAAGGGTTCAAATGGTTCTGTTCAAGACACCATCAACCAAGATGCACTTTACAAGCAAACCATCTACACCAAGCACTTGTTTGTATCCGACCACGAAGTATCACTTGATGCTGTAAACAAGAAGATTGAAGCTGTCAAGGCAACTGCAGAAAGCTATGGTGACAAGCTCAATACACTTTCAAAGCGCAGAGCAGAAGTTATGGTACACCGTGCAAAGCTCCAAGACAAGCTTGCACTTCTCAACGAAAAACTCATGGAGTACATGAGCTTCAACCGTTTGAGAGATATTTCCAACGAAATCGCATATGGCACTCGTTGTCCTGTTTGTGATGGCTTTGTAGCACAAAAGAAGGAACTTCCACTTCGTGATACCAAAGCTCTTGACGACCAAATCAAGGCTGTTCAAGCAGAAATCAAAAAGGATGATGACGCACTCATGGGTGCAGAGTCAACCATTGGTCAATATCAAGCTGCAACTGCAGTATCCAACCAATATCTTGAAAGTTTGGTAGCAACCAAGCGTTCACACGAAGAAGCTATTGACAGCGTACTCAAAGAGTACAATGTAGGTAGTATTGCAGAGCTATTTGCACTAACTGGCAAGGCAGTTGCATCTTCAAACGAACTCATCAAGAAGGTTGACCTATACAACAAGAAGAGAGCAGAGCTCATCAAGGTTCAAGAAGCAAACACCCTTATCGTTGAGCAAATCAAGGATATCGATAGCGTTCAACTTCCACGCGAACTCAAGGTTAGCGCAGAAATCGAGCAACTTATCGTTGACACCAAGTCAGCTTACGATGCAATGGCAGAGTACTATCAAGGCGAAAGCGCAATCGCACTTCTCGAAAAGCTCCAAGTTGTAGAAAACGAATACGAGCAAATCGAAAAGAGTCTTGAAGAAAAGGAAGTTGCTCTAGGCGAAGTTAAGGCAGAAAAAGAAGAAGTTGATGCTCGTTTGACAGCTCTCACAGCAAGAACAATCGTTCTATCCGAAAACGGACTTGAACTCACATATAGTGATGTTGTAACCAAGGCATATAGTGACCTATTGAGCGCAATCTGTGCTGAAATCGACAAGACCGAAGAAGTAAAAGAACGCGCAAAGCTCCGTTTACACGGACTCAAGAAGGTTACTGCTGATATGGAAGCAAAGCGCGATGAACTACGCGAAACCATCATTGCACGCGTTGCAAGCTTGGAAAGCGCACAAGACACCGTTGCTGAAATGTATGCAGAGTACGAAAAGAAGTTCGATGACCTTGGCATCAAGAGTGAAGCAGACCTCAATGCACTTGTTATGAGCGAAGCAGAGCTTGAAAGTGCAAAGGCAGCAGTATTTGCTTATGACGAAGAAGTTGCAGTAACACGCGACGAGCTCAAGAACTTGAACGAAGCCATCAATGCTCATATCGGTTACTATGAAAACTACGAGTCCAATGTAGCACTACTTGAAGACCTACGCAACCAAGAAGTAGAAGCTGTTCTCAATCTCAGCAATGAAAAGGCTATCTTGGAAGATATGGAATATCGTTATGCAGAGCTTATCAATTCCAACAAAGCACTTGCATTTGTACAAGCAAAGATTAAGGGCATTGATGATTTGAGTGGTGCAATCAAAGAGGGCGCAGTTATCGCAAGTGACCTTGCTGGACTAATTGTTCAAAAGGCAAACGCAATCGTAAAGCTTGCATCAAAGGATCGTTATTACATTGACCAAACTGATGATGGAAAGATTATGCTTTACATCAACGGCAAGGGCAAGGTAAGAGCTGATAAGCCCACCAGAGAAGAAAAGGTTCTTCTACCATTTGCTATCGCAAAGGCATACAACGAGGTTATGGTAGCACTTCTTGCAGGCGACACCGTATCTGCAATGGTAGTGGCTCAAGATAGAAACGATAAGCAAAGCTTGTCACCTATCGTAGAGTATTCAAAGGAAGAAGAAATCGTTGTTATTCCTCAAGAAGAAAAGAGCTTCCTAAACGCAATCAGCAAACTTGCATAAGCTAAAGTACAAAAGATAAAGGTTTACGGAGCACACCTGTGCTCCGTAAATTTGACTATATAGTGGTGCATAATCGCGCGCAAAATAAATATGTTATAAGATAGACCCGTCGGAGCAAGCCTAAAAAGAGTTTGCTCTCTTTATGTAATGCCCCTTGATAGTAGGGGAGGGTAATCGAAATAAAAGGGATAAAAACCACTCAAAAATCACAAAATAAGCGCAAAAATAAATTGACTTAATAAAATATATAATATATAATTTAGTGCATTGTCTAAATTGGACTATTGGAGGTAACTATGGAAAAAACAATACCGCTAACCCAAAAGAAGTTCGACGAGCTCACCGAAAGACTCCAAGAACTCAAGACTACCGGTAAGGCGGAAATCGCTCTTGCTCTCAAAACAGCAAAAGAGTTTGGTGACCTAAGCGAAAATGCAGAGTATACTGCAGCAAAGGACGCACAAGAAAAATTGGAAATCGAAATTTACAAAACCGAAGAAATCCTCTCTAAGGCATACCCCATTGATACAAGCTTGCTTAGCACCAAAGAGATAGCAGTAGGTAACATCGTCAAGGTTCTTTACGATGGAGATGATGAAGAAGATGCAGAAACTTATCAAATTCTCAATCGCATCGAAGTTGACACAGCACACAACAAGATTAGTGACGAGTCACCTTTAGGTGCAGCTCTAATCGGCAAAAAGAAGGGCGAGTTGGTATCTTTCAGAGCACCCGGTGGTAACCTAATCACACTCAAAATACTTACTATTAGCAAATAAGGAATC
>JAFXIB010000005.1 GCA_017533505.1 Clostridia bacterium
GTCAACAATGTCATCAATGATGGAAACTGTGCCCATTACGATGCTGAACTCTGGCTTATCGGGGGAAAGGTCGGCGTTGCCAGCATAGAGTTTTTGTACCATTTTTAATATGATTGGCACAACCTTTTCGTCCTTGATAGGGGCAACTTGCTCTGGGGTGAGCTTGGACTCCTTTTTGCACCATTTGTAGATGGTGCCAACATTGAGTTTATTAAGGAATTTGCCAACAGCCTTAAATATCCACCAGAATTGATATACCGTCCAGGGACGAATGGAAATGGAGTTTGCATAGATTGCAAAGTTTATCATATCTTCGCCCATGCAACCAACCATATCTTCAATCATACCAAAGAAGCCTTCCCTACAATACTCTGGGAGGGACTTACCTTGTAGGTCAAATCTTGATAGGTTTTCTATGACGATGCTCTTAACATCAATGGTGCCGTCATCAGAGTAGGAAACCTTGCGCATAATTGGTGGATAACCAATGAGCGCACCAGTAGCAATATCATAGAACGGGTTACCATTTTCGGATTTTAGGAACTCTATATCGTGAATGTGAGAGTGTCCAGTATAAACAACATTTATGCCATTGTCGGCAAACAAATTGGCAAGATGGATGTTGTCGTAAATTATATCTCTGCTACCGATAAGCTTGTAAATTGGGCTTGGTGTAAGCATGGGGTGATGAAGACAAGTTACCAATGTTTTGCCATCTTCTTTTGCCTTTTTGCACTCTGAAAGTATCCACTCAATTAGCTCTTGGTTAAGACCACGCTGGTTGTTTTTCTTTACGCAGATATAGTCATCATTGATGGCAAGAAGTCTATGTTTTTCGTCAAGCTCATAGGTATAGGACATACTATCGTAGTCAACCGAGCTTGCTTTATCTCTACCATATGGAGCATACCAAGGGCGCAAATCTTCTCTATGAGCGCAGGGGATAAAACGCTTGTACTCATAGTTTTCGTCATATCCGTAGGACATGCCAAGATCTTGGTCCTTTTTGCTATACTTTGTGGGCTTTAGCTCACGATAGTCGTGGGTGGATGTGGTAACCAAAATTCTAATACCTTTTTGGGTGTATTCTTCAAAAATCTTGAGCACATCTTCGTGCGAAGTAATCTCGCCATTGTCGGTGAGATCGCCTGTGATTAAAACAGTGTCGGTATCGGGGTCAGCTAAAACAATATCAAAGGCTTCGCGTATGATTTCTTCCGATTCTCGTAGTTGCATTTGGGCGGGCTTTTTATCCCATTTGTAGGGGTCGGCGAGCCAATTGCGCTTGGAGTAAAGGTGGATGTCCGTCATCACATAAAGTTTCATAGTTGCTCCTTGGGTTAAAATATGTATTTATTATAACATATACTCAAATTATCTTCAATACAAAATACTTTACAAAAATCAACATCAGGGTTATAATTAGCATATCAAAATAGTATATTTTGGAGATTATTATGACAATTCCAGAAATTGCAGGCTTAACAATTGGATGTCTTTTGATAGCTTGTGGAATAATCATTGCAATATTATTCTTTTGTGGCTACCTTACATTCCGTAGCGTTATGCACAGAAAGGAAACCCTTGATAGATTGGAGCAAAGCCCATATGTTGGCGCACTTGGTCCCAATCTCAAAGAGTTCAATGAGTATCGTGACGATGCACACAAAGCCCTAAAAGGCACATCATTTAGCTGGGAGTCTGTTACTGCAGATGACGAAATCCGTTTGTTTGGTAGACTCTATAAAGAAGAAAATGCAAAGACCACAGTAATCTGTTTGCCTTCCTATATGACATCTGCTGTAAAGTGTTTTGCTGACATCGTACCTTATTATAAGGAAAGGGGCTACAATGTTTTGCTTGTTACAAACAGAGGTCATGCAGAAAGTGGTGGCAAGCATATTACATTTGGCAAAAAGGAGTCAACCGACCTTTTGAAGTGGATTGACAAGGTAAATGAGCTATATCCAGATGGCGACATCATTATACATGGTATTGAGCTTGGTGCAAATTCAGCTATGCTTGTTTCAGGCGAGCTACCACACAATGTAAAGGGTATCATTGCTGATAGTGGATATAGCAAGCCATGGGATATTTTTGTATATCAAATTAAGCAAATATATCACCTTTCTCCCTTCCCAATTTTGCACATTTCCGAGTATTTCTCCAAGCAATTTGCAAAGGTATCACACCAAGATAGTGCAGTCAAGGCAGTAGCAGAAAGCAGTGTACCAATTCTATTTATCCATGGTAGCAGGGATATGTTTGTGCCAGCTTATATGTGTCATGCTTGCTATGATAGCTGTACTGCTCCAAAGGCAATGCTAATCGTTGAAGGAGCAGGTCATACACAAGCGATGTTCAAGGACAAAGAACTTTATTTGGATTCCCTAAACAGCTTTATTGACAGCCTATAATCAATGTAACTAAAAAAAGAAGGAACGGATAAGCCGTTCCTTTTTTGTTTTAACTTTTTATTTTTAGCCCCAGATTTTGTCGATTTCTTCAAAGGTTCTTTCTTGGAGTAGAACATTGAAGTTTATGCCAACATTGAGGTGTCCGTTCTCGATGCGTACAACATTGTCGCCATTGGGATTGTTGCCAGATGTTGCGCTGTACTCAAGTATCATGTTGTCGCCCTTTGTGGAGTAGTTGATTTTGTCAAGAACGATATCGCCACTCTCATTTGTAACATAACTTACACCTTCCATTCCCTTTTGACCAACACCTATGAAGTATACTGTGTTGACAAGGTCCATGCTGTGTACCATCTTTCCATCAACTTCTACCATATAAGAATCCCAGTAGTTTTCCAAGCGAGTTTTTCCGTTTTCTTCCATTTGGAAGGGGTAAATATACTCGCCATCGCGCTTTGCAAAGGGACGAGAACGATAGAATTCAATTAGCTCTTGGCGTGTTGTGATAGGATTTCCGTCAATGGTAATCA
>JAFXIB010000040.1 GCA_017533505.1 Clostridia bacterium
CCCCAACGAAAAGATACAATTGTTTGTACCAAAGGGTACAACACTTGTTCAAGCATTCAAGGTAGCAGATGATGTTTTAAGACAAGGTATCCAAGGTATCACCGAAATCATCACTACACCATCACTCATAAACCTTGACTTTGCTGACATCAAGACCATCATGAAGAACAAGGGCAATGCTCACATCGGTATCGGTAAGGGCAAGGGCGAAAATCGCACATTTGAAGCTGTCCGTCAAGCTGTACAAAGCCCACTTCTTGAAACAAACATTCAAGGTGCAACCGACATTATCGTTTATGTAACAGGTAATGAAGGCCTAACGATGGACGAAGTAAACAATGCTGTAAGCCTAATCAAGGATGTAGCAGACCCCAATGCAAACATCATTTTTGGTACTGGTGTTGATAGCAATCTTGATGACTCTTGCATCATTACTGTTATTGCAACAGGCTTTGAAACTCGCCCCGATGGTAGGTCAAAGTATACACAAATTAGCCGTCCAATGTTCAACAACGACACCGAGCGCAACGCAAAGATGGAAAGAATGTATGGCTATGCACAACAAGAAGAGGTTGCTGCTGCAAAGGCTCCACAAAGACCAGAGAGTATGCCACAACAATATGCACCACAACCCCAACAATACAACCCAGCTCCAATGGGCAGAATGGATGTGAGCGACTCAAAAATCCCTCCATTCCTTCAAAGAATAAAGGATAAAAACAGATAAAAATCTTAAAATATTATCTTAAATCGCAACATTACAAAAGAGAAAACGGAATTGACCGTTTTCTTTTTTTATTATCAAAAAGGTTGTTATGAAGTTTTTATACAATGTTGACATATTGAGTATGCTCACAGCTCTCACATATCACTACTTGTGCTTTTACTTTGTGTTGAGCGCATTCAAAGACGATATAAGCATATTGAGATTAAGTAATTCCAGTCGAATTATAGCCTTTTATCAGCTGATTAGAGTAAGGTTAAATAATCCTACGATACTTTTAGATGCAATAATTGTTGTTATTGCTATTTTGATACTTAAAAAGAATTATACTCTCATTGATTTTGTCAAAACCATAGCTTTATATGGGCTAATTTTGATTGTAAGCAAGGCATTTGAAATGTTGATTGTTGATATCATTGACCCAAACAAGACATTGCTATCAATGATAGTATGTTTATCAATTTTAGTGAGCTCATTTGTGCTAAAACTGATGATTTATCTTATCACCAATACCAAAAACAGAAAGCTTGTTTACTCTGTGCAACTCATCGGAGAGATATGTAGTGTAAAAACAAGGGCTTTTTGGGATAGTGGAAACCTATTATATCACAAAGGGGTACCCGTAATTATGATTTCAAGTAGGCTGGCAAAAAAGCTAAAACTAAAAGATAGCCTTAAAATTCCAGTATCAACGGTTAGTGGAAGCACAATGCTTTCTGGTGGTAAAATAACATTAAGGATATTTTCAGACAAAAAATCACATAAGTTATGGGAAGTACGCTATTGCATATCGGATACAATAGTAGCAAGGGGATATGAAGTCCTTTTACACAAGGAGATGGAAGTTGTATGATAACTTTAGTACATAGGTTTTTAGCGCTAATAAAAAGGGTATTTTCACTCACGGATAGTGTGGACTATATGGTATCCTTACCCAGCCCACTTGAAGGCGAAGAAGAGCAAAGATATATCAAGCTTTCGGAAGAAGGGGACATAGATGCTCGCAATGTACTCATTGAAAGAAATTTAAGGCTTGTTGTATACATAGCAAAACGGTTTGATAACACAGGTATGGACCTTGAAGAGCTTGTTAGCGTTGGTACCATAGGCTTAATCAAAGCAGTCAAGAGTTACAATAGCGAAAAGAAGATTAAGCTTGCAACCTATGCTTCAAGATGTATTGAAAATGAAATACTTATGTTTTTGCGCAAAATGGTCAAAACTAAAAGCGAAGTCAGTTTAGATGAGCCCTTGAATGTTGACTATGAAGGCAACAAATTACTTTTAAGTGATGTGCTTGGCACCGATGGTGGCGAAGTATACAGAGAAGTGGAAAACGAAGTGGAAAAGGGCATACTCCGTGAGCTTTTCCAAAAGCTGTCGGAAAGGGACCGCTCCATAATTTGTATGCGTTATGGTTTATATGGTGTAGAAGAAAAGACGCAAAAGGAAATTGCCGATATGATGGGAATATCGCAGTCGTACATTAGTAGACTGGAAAAGCGAATTCTTGAAAAATTGAAGTCCGAATTTATGAAGTTGGAATAAATTGTATTTTGTTGAATTAGTTTACCTTTTTTGTACATACTTGAAGCAAGGGGACATCCGAAATGGCAAAAAAGGTAATGGGAATTAATGTAAGCGAACTACCGTCCTACACTTCCAAAGAACTCGATAGCATGATTAAGGACATCAAGAATGGTAAAAGGGAGTTAAGAGAAACATTTTTGCTTGCAAATGTTAGACTTGTATTGTTATCAATCAACAAATTCCGTTCTTCAAAGGAAAGCCCAGACGATTTATTCCAAGTGGGAATGATTGGGCTAATGAAAGCAACCGATAATTTTGATACAAGCTTGGGGCTAAAGTTTTCCACATATGCGATGCCTATGATACTGGGAGAGATACGGAGATTTTGTCGTGAAGGAACGGCATTCAAAGTAGGCAGACAGGTGCGTGATATAGCATATAAAGCAGTCAAAGCGCGCGAAAAGTTGGAGTTACTTGGCAAAGAAGCTACTTTAACCGAAATTGCAGAAGAGCTGGAGCTTCCGTATTACGAAGTAATAAGTGCTCTTGATGCATTGGCAGAGCCACAATCGGTTTATCAAGAAATTTATGGTGATGACGGAGATGGTGTTGAGATAATTGACCTTGTCAAAGACCCTGGTAGCGACTATGATTATGCAGAAAGAATTACTCTCATAGATGGTGTCAAAAATTTGCCCGAAAAGGAGAGAACTGTCATCGAAATGCGATATTATCAAGGGTCGACACAAACAGAAATTGCAAAAGTTTTGGATGTTTCCCAAGCGCAGGTATCAAGGCTTGAGAAGGGAGCAATCGAAAGATTAAGGACTTCCTTTCAGCTATGATATAATTTAGCACCTTAACGGGTGCTTTCTTCATATTTTAAGGGTGCATTGCATAGAGTAAAGGGGAGATATAAAATGCAAGGCATAGATTATACCTTTTGTGAGTTAAGAGAAAAGGTTGTTGTAAATTGTTTGGATGGCAAGCAACTTGGTCGCGTAGTTGATATTGCACTACATTGTAGTGGCAGGGTTGTAGGGCTCATTGCATCTGGGGACAAAAAGATGTTCAAAGGCTTTGGTGGGGGCGAAAATATATTCATTCCGTGGGCAAAGGTCAACAAAATAGGTGATGATGTAATTTTGGTGGAACTTGGTGGTGTTAATTCTACCGAAATTAGTAAATAATCTTTACATTTTCAACTAAATATTGTATAATTAAGCCATAAAGTAGGGAGATATACAATATGAAGTGTCCTTTTTGCAATAGTCTTGATTCAAAAGTAGTTGATTCTCGTCTTAACGATGATGGTACATCTATAAGAAGACGCCGTGAGTGTACTGGTTGTGGCAAGCGCTACACCACCTATGAGAAGATAGAGTCAACTCCCGTTCTCGTCATCAAAAACAACGGCAACAGACAAATTTTTGACTCATCAAAAATCAAAAATGGTATTATCAAGGCATGCGAAAAGCGTCCCGTATCCATGGCTAAAATTGATAAGCTTGTCAATGATATCGAAAAGCAAGTCAACAACACTTTGGCACAAGAAATTTCATCCAAAAAAGTGGGCGATATGGTTATGAATGGACTCAAGACTCTTGACGATGTTGCTTATGTTAGATACGCATCTGTTCATAGACAATTCAAAGATATCAACACTCTACTTGAAGAAATCGAAAAACTTGTAGCTGACAAATCAGACGAGGAAAAGTAATTTGAGAGTATACAAATTTGATAGAAAGCCACTTCGACTCTCCAAGTATCTTGGAGAAGTCTTTCCAGAATTGAGGTACGGATATTTCCGTACTCTTTTGAAGTTAAGAGAGATAAAAGTCAATGGCAAAAAGATATCAGCAGATATAATTTTGCAAAAGGGCGATGTTATAGAAGTTTATTGTGATGAAGATAAGCTTTTGAAGTTCAATTTTGAAAGTGTTTTTGAAGATGACAATATCCTTATTGCAGTCAAGCCAAGGGGAGTTTCCAGCGAGGAGTTTTGCTCACGCATTTCAACCACTCTCAACAAGCCCACCGAGCTTGCACATAGACTTGATACAAACACCAAAGGCTTGTTGATTATGAGTCATAACGAAGCTTCATCTCAAGCATTACGCGAAGGCTTCCGTAAGGGCTTTATCGAAAAGAAGTATCATGCGCTTGTTGGTGGAGCACTCAAAGAGCATCTTGACCTCAAAGCATATCTACTAAAGGATGCCGAAAAGGGTATTGTAACTATCACCGACATCAAAGTTAACGGAGCTGTACCCATCCACACCGAAGTTGAGCCAGTGGAAGGGGACGATGATGGCACCATTGTTGAAGTCACACTCCATAGTGGCAAAACCCACCAAATCAGAGCGCACCTTGCCCACGCAGGATATCCCATTGTGGGCGACACCAAGTATGGCGATTTTGAACTCAACAAGGTAATGCGCGCAAAGCGTCAATATCTAACAGCAACCCGCCTTGCTTTCCATTTTCCAAAGGGCAACAAATTGAGCTACCTTAACGAAAAGGTATTTGAAATCAAAAGAGACTTTTAGTAAAGCTAAAAGGTATCAAAATTCTAAATTTTCGTTCTTTATGGCCGTGCGCAGTTTTTGTAGCACGGCTTTTTCTAATCTTGATACATAACTTCTGGATATACCAAGAACATTTGCTGTTTCTTGCTGTGACATAGGCTCATCTCCAGCAAGCCCATAGCGCATAATTATCAACTTCTTTTCTCTTTCGCCAAGATGCTTATCTATTAGCTTTTTTATGCCTTGACGAGTTACAGCATCTTCCGTCTTTTTGTATACAGTATCCTCATCAACAGACAGCATATCTATTATTTGGAGCTGGTTTCCGTCTTTATCTGTTCCAATTTCGTCATAAAGTGATAGGTCGTTTTGATGCTTTTTGTATGAGCGCATAGCCATCAATATTTCATTTTCTATGCACTTTGAAGCATAGGTTGCAAGGGTGGTGCTTTTGTCCCCTTTATATGTGTTTATTGCCTTGATTAGTCCAATGGTACCAACCGAAATAAGCTCATCTTTGTCTGGGTAATTCGTATACTTTTTTGCTATGTAGACAATGAGCCTTAAATTGTGTTTTACAAGCACATCTCTTGCTGATATATCTCCAGCATGAAACTTGTCCAAATATTCCTTTTCCTTTTCAGGGGATAGAGGGTGGGGAAATGAATTGTTACTTTCAATGCCCGAAGTAAGTAGTAGTACGCCCGAAATTACTGCAAAAAAACCTTCTAATAAAATAATTGCCTCACACTTGCTTAATTAGTATATTCAAGTATTCGACAAAATGTACCATAAAAACAAAAAATCCACCATAAGGTGGACTTCGAGTTAGTCTATAAGCCGAGTTCTGTATTTGACGACCATCTGTCTTGCCCCATAGTCACCTATGGGATCTAGCGATTGAGGGGACGGACGGGCAGCCCATAGTCCCTTTTCTCTTGCATCGAGTGGGGTTTACACAGCCAATTTCGTTGCCGAACTGCTGGTGAGCTCTTACCTCACCTTTTCACCCTTGCGATAAATCGCGGTACTTTTCTGTTGCACTTTCCCTAAAGTTGCCACCGGCAGGATTTCTCTGCCACTCTGCCCTGTGATGCTCGGACTTTCCTCACACTTGGTGCAGCCGTCTGACTAACTATCAATAGTTTAGCACAAAGGCAAAAAATAAGTCAACTCCTTAAGTTTATCAATTTTTACTCATTGACTTTTAATTACGCGCGTGATAATATAAATGCGTATGGATTTATTTGAAGCAACAAGAAAATCAATGGCTCCACTCAGCGAGCGTATGAGATGTAATCGACTCAAAGATTTCATTGGTCAAAAGCACCTGATATCAAAAGGGTCGTTGCTTTCTCGTGCAATTGAAGCAGACAGATTAGGTAGCTGTATATTCTATGGCCCACCAGGAACAGGCAAGACAACTCTTGCAAACATCATTGCCGAAAGTACTGGTGCAGCTTATGCATATCTAAATGCTGTTTCAAGTGGTGTTAGTGATGCAAAAAAGGTCATTGACGACGCTAAATCTCGTTTGTCCTTATATGGCAAGCGCACCTATTTGCTACTTGACGAATGTCATCGCTGGTCAAAGGCTCAAAGTGACTGCGTACTCAGCGCAATAGAAAAGGGCGAAATCATTTTTATTGGCTCTACTACCGAAAATCCCTATGTTACCATGACAAAGGCTATTGTCAGCCGTTGTCGTATCTTTGAGTTTAAGCCACTCACGCAGGCCGATATAAAAGAGGGGCTCAACAGGGCGCTCAATGATGATATCAAGGGGTTAGGTCAATATAAGGCACATGTTAGCGATGAAGCCATCAACCACATTGCGTGGATGTCAAATGGCGACTTGAGAAGCGCTCTCAATGCTTTGGAGCTTGCAGTTATAACAACTGCACCAAACGATAAGGGCATAATCGAAGTAGGCTTGGATATTGCCGAAGAAGTTGCACAACGCAGAGCACTTTCTGTTGATGAAAGCTTGTATTATGACATCATTTCTGCATTTTGCAAGAGCTTGCGTGGCTCTGACCCAGATGCAGCAATATACTATGCAATGCGACTTTTGAATGCTGGATGCGACCCACTTCTCATTTGCAGAAGGCTTGTTGTTCACAGCGCAGAAGATGTTGGTATGGCAGATCCATATGCTTTGAATATTGCAATGAATGCTCTACATGCTATGGAAAAGTTGGGATTGCCCGAAGGTAGGATTCCACTTACCGAAGCAATGATTTATGTATGTCTTGCTCCAAAGTCAAACTCTGTTGTCAATGCACTATATAGTGCAGATGATGCAAGCAAAATGGCAGAGGACCAAACCATTCCTTACTATTTGAGGGATGCTAACTACAAGACAGAAAAGGTAACTGGCTACAAATATCCTCATTCATATGGTGGCTGGGTAGAGCAAAGATATTTGCCCGAAAGCTTGGGCGACACAAGGTTCTATGTTCCTTCCCAAAACGGCAAGGAAAAAGATATAATAATTCCAAAATACAAAAAAACTAATTCAAAAGGAGAATAACTATGGCAGAACTAAAAGGTAGCAAGACCGAACAAAATCTTTGGTACGCATTTGCAGGCGAATCACAAGCTCGCAACAAGTATGATTATTTTGCATCAAAGGCAAAGAAAGAAGGATATGAGCAAATAGCAGCTATTTTCCAAGAAACTGCTCTCAACGAAAAGGAACACGCAAAGCTTTGGTTCAAGGAGCTTGGTGGCATTGGCTCAACTCTCGATAATCTTATTGCAGCAGCTCAAGGCGAAAATGAAGAATGGACAGGGATGTATCGCGAATTTGCAGAAGTAGCAGAAGCAGAAGGCTTCACAGCTCTTGCAGCAAAGTTCCGTAGTGTAGCAGCAATCGAAAAGACTCACGAAGAGCGTTATCGTGCACTCGTAGCTAACATCGAAAGTGGTGCTGTATTTGCAAAGAGCGAAGCAACCGAATGGCGTTGCCGTAACTGCGGACACATTCACTTTGGCGTAAAGGCTCCTGAACTTTGCCCAGTATGTGCACATCCAAAGGCATACTTTGAACTTGAAAAGAAGAACTACTAAAATCGCATGATTGAAATCAAAAATCTTTCCAAAACCTATCGCTCAAGTGGTAAGAGGGCAGTTGATAACCTAACTCTTACCATTGATAAGGGCGAAATATTTGGTTTTTTAGGTCCCAATGGCGCTGGCAAAAGCACGACGATAAAGTGTATTACGGGTATTCTTGACTACGAAGAAGGCAGTATATCCATTGATGGCATTGACCTAAAAGAACACCCAGTCCAAGCCAAGATGAAGCTTGGTTATATAGCCGATGAGCATTTTTTGTATGAAGGGCTCACAGGCAGACAATATATCAACTTTATTCTTGACATATTTGGTGTGGAAGAAAAAGTAAGGGAAGAAAAAATCAACCATTATGCCGAGATGTTTGAATTAACTTCTCATCTTGATGAGAAAGTTAGTTCATATTCTCATGGCATGAAGCAAAAGGTAAATCTAATATCTCAACTTTCGCACGACCCAGAAGTTTTTATATTAGACGAACCTATGACAGGGTTGGACCCACAATCAACTTTCAATCTTAAAAAGCTGATGCAACAGCTTGCAAGCGAAGGAAAGGTAGTATTCTTCTCATCGCACATTTTGGAAGTAGTGGAAAAACTCTGCACAAAGGTGGCTATCATTGATGACGGCAAACTGATAAAGGTTTGCGATATGCAAGAGCTAAAGGAAAGTCGTGATAATCTTGAAGATTTATTCCTTAAACTTACATCGGAGGCAAACTAATGGCATTCCGTTTAGCGATAAAACAATATAAATCGCTACTCAAGGTGCTGTTATCCAGTTTGGTTTCTTTTGAAAGAAAGGATAATAGGACTCGTGAGAGGGTATCAGGTGCAAAAAAGATAGGTAAAGTGGGTGTAATAGCACTTGCCGGAATAGGTGTAGTATCTATTTTTGCTTACCTTATCATGATTGCGCATGAGCTAACCATTGCATCCATCAATTCTCATAGGGTGGAAGAGTTGCACTATGCCTTCATAGCAATGGCACAAATTACCGTTATGCTATTTGGTATGGCAGCACTCCTTAACAACCTATATTTTGCAAAGGACAACACCATGCTTACAACGCTTCCTTTCCAAAAGGGAGTAGTATTTTCTGCAAAATTTACTATGACCTATCTTGGAGAGCTGTTGTTTGCTTCACTTGTGTATCTTCCTTTGTCAATTACATCACTTGTAGTCCTTATGCAGTATGGATATGGTGGTGTAGGAGCTGTATCATTTGTGGTAATAGTGATAAATTTATTGTTTATCCCAGCTTTACCACTCTTACTTGCAACACTGATATCACAACCACTTATGTGGCTTGTATCAAAACTAAAAAAGCGCTCACTTGGTAACTCGCTTGTTATGGCGCTTTGCTATATAGCCTTTTTTGCATTATACTTTCCACTTGTTATTGGCCTATCCACAATAGGGGAAAGTGGTATGCTTGATGGTGGTATGGTTGGCGCCTTTGTAGCGCTCAAAAAGTATACGATATTCAATTATCCACTTGTAAATGCAACATTTTCTAACAATGTTGTTGTCAATTTGTTGATTTACTTTGCTGGGGTAATCGTTGTAAGTGCAATATCTGTTCTTTTATCCTTGGTCTTTTACAAAAAATCTCTTATGAGAATTGGCGAAGGGGACGGAGTAGGCACAAAAAAGGCAAAAGAAGCCAAAAATAAGGCAAATTCCACCATTAAGAGCTTCTTAATCAAAGATGCAAAAATGCTACTTAACACTCCACAATTACTCATAAACGCCATTATGGTAATTGTGTTGCCAAGCGTAATCATTGCTTTTATGAGTGGCGAGTTAGGTAAGTCAATGTTAGGTGGAGAGTTTGGGGACACGTTCAATGTAAATATGTTTATGCTTGCGATGTCCACTTACCTTGTATCACTTTTGTCGTGTGCTGGCAATCCATTTGGATATATAGGATTTTCGCTTGAGGGCAAAAATCTTTATATGCTAAAGTCATTGCCATTGAGTATGAAGGATATTATCAAATCAAAATTTACATTTGCTGGTATAATTACTTCTATTTCAGCTCTTGTGCTTTTGATAGTATTCCCATTTGCAAGTGGCATCAACAATGCAGTTGCAATCATAGGACTTCCTTTGCAAGCATTTGTTACAGGAATATCCTTTAATGCTATTGGACTATATTGCGACCTAAAAAATCCCAACTTAAAGTGGGTAAATATCAACGAAATCACGCGTAACAATTTTAGGACCGTCAAACCTATGATGTTATACTTGGTACTATCATTTGTATACTTTGTAGTTGGCATAGCACTATCTGTCATAATGCAAATGTTGAGTGCTAATGAATACCTAATCATATCAATTTACTATGCACTATGTTTAAGTGCACCATCAGTAATATTTGCCCTTTATATAAAGAAATTGCTTGGTGGAGAAGCACTTATGAGAAGAATAGGAGGCTAAATGAGAAAACTTGCTTTGGATGTCGGCGATGTAAGGATTGGCTTTGCTACAAGTGACATTATGGGCATAATTGCATCTGGATACGAAACTTACACTCGCAAGGGTGCGCCAAAAGATTATGAGTATATTGCAGAGTTCTGCAAGAATAATCAAGTTGATACCATAGTTATTGGACTACCGGTCAACATGGATGGCACCGAGGGTGACAGAGTAGCCATCACTCGTCAATTTGCAGAAGAGCTAAAGGAATACACAGGGGACAGAAAGATAGTTTTCCAAGACGAGCGTTTGACAACTGTCCAAGCCGAAAGAATGCTTATTCAAGGTGGTGTTAGACGCGAAAAGCGCAAAAAAGTAATAGATAAAGTAGCTGCAACCATAATTTTGCAGTCTTATCTTGACAAAATAAACTACTAATATAATTAAGGAGATACAAAAATGAGTGACAAAATCAACGAAAATCTCAATCTTGAAGAAATAGAAGAAGAGGAAGAAGTTATCGTTCTTATGGACGAAAACACAGGCGCAGAAGTAGAGTTTACCCTTCTTGCAATGCTTGAAGTTGACGGCAAAACCTATGCATATCTTGAGCCTATCGAAGAAGTTGAAGGCTTTGAAGAGGGCGACCTACTCATCAATCGCGTAGAGTTTGACGAAAACGGAGAAGAACTTTACTATCCCATCGATGACGATGACGAAATTGACAGAGCATTTGAAGCCTTTGATGAGCTATATGCAAAGCAATACGGCATGCATTGTGATGGAACTCCAGTAGAAGACTAATGAATTTATCAAAGAGAATATTATCTTTTTTCCTTATACTTATAATAGGTATAAGCGCGAGCGCGTGCTTAATAGGTTGTGAGGAAGAAGAAGGAGAGGGCGAAATGCAATATATCGCAACATTTGTTATCACCGATCAAGACGGAACCGACCGTATCGTAAAGATACAACTTCATCCCGACAAAGCTCCAAAGAGTGTGGAAAACTTTGTTAAACTTGCAAATAGTGGCTATTATAATGGACTTTGCTTCCATCGTATAGTACCTGGTGGATGCTTGCAAGGTGGTGGATATAAGGTCGAAAATTTCACCATTGAAGAAGCTCCAGAAGTGGATAGCATCTATGGTGAATTTGCTTCAAATGGCTGGACACAAAACGACATCAAGCATGTCTTTGGTACCATTTCCATGGCAAGAACTTCCATTCCGGATTCTGCAACCAGCCAATTTTTCCTTTGCATTGGTTCATATCCAAGCTGGGATGGCGAGTATGCCGCATTTGGTACAATTGTTGACGAACAAGAAAGCAAAGCTAACCTTACCATTCTTGGAGAGTCAACTTATGGCTATGTTGGTGGTGGCTTTACTACCTTCCCATACCCACTTTTGGTTATAAAAAGCGTAAGTGTAGCTTAAAAATAGTCAAAACCCCCTTGAAAAACCAACCATACTATGGTATTCTAATGTATATGAGCGTAGTAAATCAAAAGACAAAAATCACATTACTCATCATCGCAATAGTATTTGCTATTGCGCTTTGTGCTGTAAGTCTATCTTTTGCAAGTGCTGATGTCAAGGCAATGGCTCAAGAAGAGGATGACTATGCTTTCAGCCTAACTACCCGTAGTTTCGTTTATAATGCAAAGGCTGTTACGCTACCTGTCAAGGTAACCTATAAGGGCGCAGAAATCCAAAATTACACCATCAGTTATCTTTATAACGGAGAGGAAACTGTTGAGCAAGCAATCAATGCTGGCTCATATCAAGCAACCGTCACCATTGATGGTAGCTCTCCAGCAATAAGCTCAACTTTTGATTTTGAGATTACCCCAAAGCCCCTTAACCTTGTTGTTGGTGGCTCCACAACCTTCTTGTATAGTGGTATGGGATATAGTCGTAATGTATCCCCACTTGGTATTTGCGAAAACGATACTTGTGATATTATCACAACCTACAAGGGTACAGCACATGCCCTTCCAGCTGGCACATTACCTTCACATGCTGATAGCTATGATATGGTTTTCTCCACATCTAACCCAAATTACAAGGTAGGGGAAGTTGAAGGCGAAACCACACTTGTTATTCAAAAGCGTACTTTGTATGTTAAGGTTAACAACTGCTCAATTATCGTTGGCGAAACACCAGAGTTTACAATGAGCATTCTTGGCTTTGTTGGCGAAGATGACGAAAGCTGTATTGAGCAAATGCCTGTTGTACACTCAAATGCTTCAACAGTTGGTGTTCACCAAATCAGCGCAAATGGTGGCCTTGCCGAAAACTACAACTTTGAGTATACGTCTGGATATCTTACCATCAATGGTTTGAGTGCAGTAGGTTCTATACAAGAAACATCAATCTCATTTGATGTAGATGGAACATTTGCTCCATCTACCGTTTATGATGGTGTTGTAATTGATACAAAGAGTGATGAGGGTAAAGAACTTGTAAGAACTGCACGACAATTCCGTATGCTCAACTTTACATCAAAGGTTGCACAAATCTATCAAGTTGATGTTCTAAATGGCAGTCAATTATCAGAAAAGGTTACCGTAAGCTTCAAAAATGTTACCAATTTGAATGCAAACGAAAACTATTTTATTGTTGTTATTTCACCAGATGGTGTTGTATCAAAGATAACCAAGTATGATTATATCAATGGTACATTGACATTCACAACTCCTTCTCTTGGCACCATTATGGTATTTGAGGACAACTACAACATGACTGTTTTGTATATTACAATTGCAGCAGTTGGAGCATTTGTTCTTGCATTGTTCATTGCAGAAAGAATACAATATCGCAACGACAAGCGCCATGCTGACGAAAAGGCAAGGAAGCGCAAAGCCAAAAGGAATAACGATGGTTACATTTGGTAATTATGATAATAAGTAGAAAGCCCCAAAAAGGGCTTTTTATTTTGCCATTTTTTCGCTCAAGCAATCTTTTGCAATAAAATTTTATATTTATATATAAAATGATTAAAATCGTTTGCAAAAGGCTGTTTTATGTGTTATCATACATAAGCCATAATACGCACCTATGCGGAGAAAATCGTTGTTGCCCTTTCAAGGTGGCGATTTTTTAAGAAGCGTAGGGAGGAAAAAACAAATCAGGAGGTATATTTAACATGGCAGTTATTTCAATGAAACAGCTTCTTGAA
>JAFXIB010000041.1 GCA_017533505.1 Clostridia bacterium
AACCGCTGTTCCGTCAAGAAGGGCGACTGCTTCTTTGTTCCAGCAGGTACTGTACACGCGCTACAAAAGGGCGTAACAGTAATTGAAGTGCAACAAAGTAGCGACATCACTTATCGCATTTACGACTACGGCAGAAAGGATAAAAATGGCGTTGCTCGCAAGCTCCACATCCGTGAAGCTTTGGATGTTATGACTCTCAAAAAGAGCGAAATCCCCACTCTAAATGAGCAAAAAGTGCTTGCTAATGGCTCAAAAATGAGAATTTTGACCAAGAATGGTTACTTCACTGCAAAGGAAGTAGTAATCGAAAACAGCGAGTACCTAATCTACTCCGAAGAAAGCTTTGTTACCTTCACAGTCGCTGACGGCGAAGCTAAATTTGAGAGTGGTGAAACCATCAAAAAGGGCGAAACTTGGTTTATCCCTGCATACTATATGGCCAAGATTACAGCTGAAAATGCTACCTTGGTTGTTACTACAATTTAGGAGGAACGGATATGTATTATATCGGTATTGACATCGGTGGCATGAGCATCAAGGGTGGCCTTGTTGACGAAAATGGCGTTGTATACGCAAAAAAATCAGTTGTAACCAAGGCAGAAGCACATTACTCTGTTATCATAAAGGATATCGCTGACCTTTGCGTTTCACTTTGCGAAGAAAAGGGCATCACCACAAAGGATATAGTTGCAGTTGGTATGGGTATCCCCGGCACAATCAACTCAAAAACTGGCGTTATCACTTACGCAAACAACATCAATTTTGAAAAGGTGCCAATCGTAAAAGAGTTTAGAAAGCACATTGATGTGCCTACATTCATCGGCAACGACGCCAATGTTGCAGCACTCGGCGAGCAAAGATTTGGCGCTGGAAAGGGCTATAACGATGTTATAGTTGTTACCCTTGGAACAGGTATCGGCAGTGGTATTATCGTTGACGGCAAGCTCATGGAAGGTAAGATGGGCGCTGGCGCAGAAGGTGGACACATCGGTCTTAAAGTTGGTGGCGAAATGTGTAGCTGTGGCAAGCGTGGTTGCTG
Organism: Clostridia bacterium; assembly: GCA_017533505.1. Lineage (GTDB taxonomy): Bacteria > Bacillota > Clostridia > Christensenellales > DTU072 > Stercoripulliclostridium_A. The sequence goes on from JAFXIB010000041.1 coordinate 1,040, forward strand.
GGAAGCATACGCAAGCGCAACTGCTCTCATCCGTCAAACCAAACGCGCCATCGAAAGACACCCCGAATCTCTCATGGTAAAGTTTGCAGAAGAAGAGGGCAAGGTAAGTGGCAAAACTGCATTCCAAGCAGCACGCGAAGATGACTCTGCTGGCAAGGCAGTAGTTAACGCATATATAAGATATGTATCCGAAGGTATCATTTCTCTTGTAAACCTATTCCGTCCAGACATCGTGCTTATCGGTGGTGGTATCTCCAACGAAGGCGACTACCTAATGGAAAGGATACAAAGAAGGGTAAATCGCTACTCCTACGGTGGACACCGTAACCCCAGAGTGCTTGTCCGTAAGGCAGAGCTCAAAAACGATGCAGGTATGTTGGGAGCAGTTGCTCTTTGCCTATAACATATATGAGTGAGTGCATACTATTTGAGCATGACAAAATAGAAATGGTTACCCAACAGGGTAACCGTTTTTTGCTCTCTTTTAGGGTGGACGACGAGCCATTGACACTAAACCTAAAGGAAAAGGAAGAAAGGCTTGCTGTGTTTAGTAAGGGTGGAATTAGTATCCACGCAGTAAGATACTCAAAGCGCACCTTTGTCTTTTTGCTACGAACTGTTGGTGGCAAGGGTTTAACATTTTCTGTTTGCTCAAATGGTATCCAAAATGCTCAAGTAAACCTAAATAGGGATACCGACAAACTATTTACAGCACCCCAAACACTAACTATTGAGAGCGCAAGCGACAACGCAAATATTGTTACATTGCGCCTTTATGATGGACGGGATATTGAGTATATGTTGGGCGAAAATACCTTCGAATTATCCCTAAAAAATGGAGAAAACAAAGAGTGTAGCTTGGGTGTTTTGAGTGTTGGGGGCGTGGAAGAGGTAAGTAGAATTACTCCAGCTGAAATTGGAAAAGCAGTAAGCTACTATACCTTGAAGAATGCTTCCACCAAACCATCTATATCTGGCATAGAGCTTGACGCAGGTGCTGTTTACACAAAGGTAAGAGCTTGTGTTAGTTTTGATAACATAGCTGGCAAAGTGGTTTATAGTAGTAATCAGAGTGCAACGCATGAAGAGTTGCTCATAGATGCAACTCGCCATATATTGATTGGAGAGGGTGCAAAGATTGACATATCTTCACTTGTTGATGGATCGGAGCTTTCGGCACTTGTAAGCTGGATGCACTTTATCCATACAAGAAACCACTCTGCGCTCAAAGAAACATATCTAAAGCTCAAGGTGTGCGTGGGCGAAAATGCCACTCCATTTACTTTGGACATAATGGGTAGAATGGCTACAATAGTTGGGGAAGAGGGAGAGTATAGCTCCACCAACATTGCGCGCTACCTTGAAGATAATGTAAATAAGAGTGTAGATAGTGAGCTACAAGCCCTTTATCTATATCATTATTATAAAGTGGCTGGCGATGACGACGGACTCATAGCACTATCCAAAAGGTGCTTGAAGCTCTTTGAAAGCAATCCAAATGATACAATCTATCCATTGATTGCGCTCGGTTGCTTTGTAAGTGTGGAGTATTTTATGGATGACCTATCTCCATCAATCTATATTGGTCAGGCACTAAAAGGGGAAATAAAGATAAATAATCTACCACTTTTCAATCATAAATGCGTTGTTTCACTCGGTGGAGAATATAGCTTTATGACAGTAGAGGGCAAAAAAGTCGTTGAAATCGTGGGAGCTAAAGCTATAATTAGAAACCTTAAAAACCAAGTGGGTGGTTGCTCGTTCTTCCTTAAATCCAAGGGCGCATCGACCATCAGTATATCAAGTCCCATATTTGGTAGCAAAATTGCAAGGGATAGATATAATGTCCCATTGGGTAATGGCGTAAGTAAGGTTATCATCAAAAATCATACCACTAAAGTGATTAAACTATAAAAAATCACAAAAATTATTATATTTTATATAATATTTGCTTGCAAAAGTCCATTTATTATGGTATCTTATAGAAAGCCGCTCAGTAGAGGTCTATTAAGCACGCAGTCGCGTCACCTTGATGGCGAGTTCCTAAAGGGAGGTAAATCGTATGTACGCAATAATCGTTTGTGGTGGTAAGCAGTACAAGGTTTCTGAAGGCGATTCTATCAAAGTTGAACTTCTCAAGAAAACCGAAGTTGGTGCTACCGTAGAACTTGATGTTCTTATGGTTAATAAAGACGGTCAAGTTATTGCAGGTGAGGCTGTCAAGGGCTACAAGGCTAAGGCAGAAGTCGTTTCTATCGGCAAGGGTCCAAAGCTCAATATTTTCACCTACAAGGCAAAGAAGAACATTCGTAAGAGACAAGGTCATAGACAACCTTACAGCGAAATTAAGGTACTTGAAATCGTAGGTTAGTATGACCAAAATCAAAGTTTTCCACAAAGAAGGGCATATAATGGAGCTCGAAGTAAAAGGCCACACAGGCTTTGGAGAAGAAGGCACTGACATAGTGTGCGCTGCAATCTCCGTACTCACTCAATCGGCTCTCATGGGACTAAAAGAAGTCGCAAAGCTCAATGTGGAAAGTAGTATAGGCGATGGATATCTAATGCTAAAGATAACCGAAACTAACGAAAAGGCCGATGCAATTTTACAAACTATGTATCTCGCCCTAAAAGATTTAGCAAATGGATACAAACGCCACATTAAAATGGAGGACTGCAAATATGTTTATTAATCTGCAACTATTCGCCCACAAGAAAGGTTCGGGTAGCTCCAAAAACGGACGCGACAGCAATGCGCAACGTCTTGGACCAAAGAGAAGTGATGGTCAATTCGTTCTTGCTGGAAACATACTAGTTAGACAAAGAGGAACAAAGTTCCATCCCGGTAACAATGTAGGTATCGGTAAGGATGACACTCTCTTTGCTCTCATCGATGGTACTGTTCGTTTTGAGCGTAAAGGTCGTAATGATAAGCAAGTTAGCGTTTACGCAAAAGAAGCTTAATAATTACGCATTTTAGTAATGTCACAAAAGTAATTCAAAATTTTAAGCAAAATGAATTACGAAATCAACTCAAATAACATCTTAATAAAGGATACCAAAGAATTCCTTCCAAAACATATTTTTGATTGTGGACAGGTTTTCAGGTACCTAAACTCGAATTCTGGCCACAAAATTTTTTCAAAAAATTCATTTTGTGGCTTGATTTATGTACAGGGCTGTGTTACAATAGAATCAGCAAATCCTTTGGAATGGGTCGACTACTTTGACCTAAATAGGGATTACGGTGCCATAAAAGCCGATTTAACTGGCCGTTTTGGAATACTAAACAAGGCGATTGAGTTCGGCCATGGCATAAGGATTCTCAACCAAGACCCTTATGAAATGATATTGAGTTTTATCATTTCGGCAAACAACAACATACCTCGTATAAAAGGTATAATAGAAAGGTTGTGTGAGCGCGCTGGCGAAAGGATAGGAGATAACAATGAGTTTTCTTTCCCCAGTATGGAAATGCTCAAGGGCAAAACGGAAGAGTTCTACAAGGATTTGGGTGCAGGCTATCGTGCAAGCTATCTCGTAAAAACGATTGATGCAATGCTAAATGGTTTTAACCTTGATATCAGCGCGATGGACACCGAAACTGCTCGCCGTCATCTTATGAAGCTGACCGGCGTTGGTAGAAAGGTAGCCGATTGCATACTGCTTTTTGGATACCATCGCACCGACACCTTCCCAGTAGATGTTTGGACGGAAAGAGTCTACGACGATTTGTTTGGCTTTGGTACTTTATCACCAGAGCAAAAAGCAAATAAACTATGTTCCTACTTTGGTCCATTGAGCGGATACGCTCAGCAGTATCTATATTATTATTATAGAGAAAACAACCTAAAATAAAAAAAAACAAAAATAAACCCTTTCGGAGGACAAAACAATGAGCAAACCAAAAATGATTATCCTTGCTGACATCGGCGCACTTAGAGTAACCTGTGCAGGTTTTAAGCAAATCGTTAAGAATCTTGAATCCAAGTTTGATGTTGTAACTTGTAAGTTCTACAGATATGTTGCAAAGCGCAACCGTGACTTCAATGAATACATCTCTGCTAACGGATTTGAAACTTCTCTCCCAAGCGCAAGCTGCCGTCGTAACAAGCTTGACAGCCGTCAAGTAATGGACATCGCTGACATCGCTGCTGCTGGCAATATCGATGCAGTTGGTATCATCTCTGGTGAAGGTGACATCCTCCCCGTTGTTAACCTCCTCAAGAGCAAGGGCATCGATGCATACGACATCAATGTATACGAAGGCAAGTACACCTATGCTTACACTGGCTTTATCGCTGTACCCACCTCTGCACTTCGCGAAGGTTATGCAGCTCCTGCATCAAAGGCAGTTGTTAAGAAGGCTCCAAAGCCTGTTGTAGCTCCAGCTCGTCAAGAAAACGCATATGTTGCTGAAGCAAAGAGAATCGTTTCTCATAATGATTTGTTTAATAAGTATCGCAGAAAATAATAAAAACGCGTTATTTTGGCGCAATCCATAGCAAAACACAAAAGCCCACTCGGTCGTTTACGCAAAGTAAAGTCCCGTCGTGGGCTTTTATCTTTTCCGTCGGCTTGCATCCAAACTAACGCGTTTTATGAGTTAAGATATTTTTTGGGATTTTGTTTTGCTCGTATCTCATCTAAACTGTCGCGTTTTAGGGAATGTAGAATGAGGAGTGGCTTCATTCCGTTACACTCCACTCACAAGGTGTTAGAGAGTAGAGTTGTTGTTCACTCTTTGTATATGCTCTATCCACAACGCAAGCACTTGTGCTTGTATTTCGCGCCGAACAAAGTGAGGTATTTATTGCTCTCGCAAGGCGAGAGTAGTTATCGCCGAGCGCAAGCGAGGTAATTATCTCGCGAATGCAAAATGCATTTCGCATTCGCATTTCGCATTTTGTGTATAAACTTTGGTTTTCTGCGCAAACTATCACTACCGAATAAGGAGGAATTAATTATGAAAAATTGTATCGTAAAGACTGGCGAAAAGCCCGGCTCTGGCAGTTATAACTGCACAAATTGTGGAACTGAAGTATGTTTGGGTCAATATGACAAGATGCCACCTTGTCCAAAGTGCAACAACACCACTTTCAACTGCGACTAATACAAAATTAATTCAAAAAAGCCCACTTATGTGGGCTCTTTTTTGTTTACATAAATTAGTCAAGACTCCTTTTACGGAACAATGTCGATATTTACGGAACAATATAATTGAGTTTACGGAACAATAGGTAGGGGCGAAAGGCATTTTGCATTAGCAAGATAATTACCTCGCTTACGCTCGGCGATAATTACCCTTCGGGCGATAATTACCTTTGCGCTATCGTTCCAAGGCGATAACTACAAAAAACTTTGTTTTTTGCGTTAAGGATAGATAAAAGAATATATTAGAGAGTAAAGTTACTTTTAGCACTCTTAATATACTCTTATCCTTAACTTTTAGCTTTAGCTAAAAACTTCACTGCGTAGCAACTTCACTTGCCACAGCAAACTTCACTTGTGCTTGCACAAACTTCACTAATTTCAATACATATTTTGTATGCCATCGAGTATTGACTTTTTCGTGCGCGCGTAATATAATGTATTTTGGAGAAATTCAGGAGTACTATGCAAAAGAAATTACTCATTGTTTTAACTATTATACTTTTATGCGCTTTGGTCCTTGCTTCGTGCAACGACTCTTTGTTTACCGTTACTTTTGATGTCGATGGGCAAGTTTATACCACTTCTAATGTCAAAAAAGGTGGTAAAATTGCTATGCCTACACCACCCCAAAAATCAGGATATTCCTTTGATGGCTGGTATCTCGATAAGGACGAATGGACTCAACCTTTCAATTCTTCGGTTGCAGTTATTGATAATATCACCGTTTATGCCCATTGGATTAGAGTTGTGGAAAGTATCCCAAATACCTATACCATTACATTTGATAGCCAAGGTGGCTCTACCGTTCCCGGTCTTCGCGTTAAGCAGGGCGCAACTTTTACTCTCCCAGAAAATCCCACTCTAAAAGACTATAACTTCGGTGGCTGGTATCTTGACCCAGCTTGCACCGCCCAGTTTACAACCGACTATGAGCTTACTCGTAACATTACCGTTTATGCAAAGTGGATACCAGTTGATAGCACCACTTACTTTGTCCGTAGTGGCTCAACTATCACAGAGCTGACTGCACTTGGTAAGCAAGCATCCACCATAACTCTCCCCGATAAACTCGGTGGAGTTACCATAACCGCTATCGCTGACGAACTATTCAAGGACAACAAGAGCGTTAAGAGTGTTACCTTCCCAAGTGGCTCATCATACGAAAGTGTGGGTAAGTATGCCTTTAGTGGTTGTACAAACCTAACTGAAATTAAGTTTATAAATGGTATCAATTCAATAGGGGAAGGTGCTTTTAGTGGCTGTACTGCACTAAAAAATATCCAATTACCTACTGCTATTACCGAAATTAGCAAAAATATGT
>JAFXIB010000042.1 GCA_017533505.1 Clostridia bacterium
ACAGGAAGTCAAAGAATCCTTCGAACACGGCTAGATCTGTACCAAAATGGTCAAAATGTTCAATAAACCTATTGAATTTTCAGTTGCAAAAAGGTCATTGGCAATCTCAGTTTTCATCAGTGTTGTGATTTGAGAAGCAATCTCATCAACAGCATAAATTAGGGTAATGATAAATATAACATAAGCTATATAATATCTACCCTTTGGACGAGATTTTTCTCTTTCCCAACGCTTGATTTCTCTCAAGCGTCTACACTCTAACTTTTGTTCTTTTGTGACTGAATTACCCATACGCTCTCCTTGATAGAGATATTATACTACTTAATACTAATTAAGTAAATATGGATTTTTCAAAATAATAATTAGACAAGTTTAGAGCATATTTTTGCCAACAATCAAAACGGGATACGGATACAATGCAAGACAAAATAAGACCCCGAAGGGTGCTTGTACATAATGCACTGCGACCTAACGGGGTCTTTTTTAACAAAGTATTGCGCTAAAATATCGTGTTTTATTTTTAGAATAGACCTACGATTTTGCCATCCTCTGTAACATCAATCTTTTCTGCTGCTGGAACTTTTGGTAGTCCTGGCATTGTCATGATATCGCCAGTAAGAGCTACGATAAAGCCTGCGCCTGCTGATACTTTTACATTTCTTACGGTTACGATAAAGCCTTCTGGAGCACCAAGAAGTGCTGGGTTGTCACTAAAGCTATATTGTGTTTTTGCCATACATACTGGAATCTTGTCAAAGCCAAGTGCAGTCAAGGTTGCAATTTGCTTTTTAGCTTCTGCAGTAAAGTTTACACCAGCGCCACCATAAACATTCTTTACGATTTGCTCAATCTTGTCTTCAATAGTGCCATCAAGTGAGTAGCTGAATGAGAAGTTGTTTTCTTGTTCACAAAGGCGTACTACTTCTTCAGCAAGTGCCATACCACCCTTGCCACCATCTGCCCAAACGGTAGAAAGAACAACATTAACACCAAGCTCTTTGCACTTTGCGATAACAAGCTCAATTTCCTTGTCGGTATCGGTTGGGAAACGATTTACTGCTACAACACAAGGAATCTTGTATACATTTACCATATTTGATACATGACGGAGAAGGTTTGGAAGTCCCTTTTCAAGTGCAACAAGGTTTTCGTTGTTGAGTTCGGTCTTTGCCATTCCACCGTGCATCTTGAGTGCGCGAACGGTTGCAACAACTACTACTGCATTGGGAGTGAGTCCTGTCATACGGCACTTGATATCAAGGAACTTTTCTGCACCAAGGTCTGCACCAAATCCAGCTTCGGTAACAGCATAATCACCAAGCTTCATAGCCATTCTGGTTGCGATAACAGAGTTACAGCCATGTGCGATGTTGGCAAATGGTCCACCATGAACAAATGAAGGAGTGCCTTCAAGAGTTTGCACAAGATTGGGCTTGAGAGCGTCTTTTAGCAGTGCTGCCATAGCGCCTACTGCCTTGATTTCGCCACAAGTTACAGGCTTGTCGTCATAGGTATAACCGATAACAATTCTACCAAGTCTTTCTTTAAGGTCGGTAATAGAACTTGCCAAGCAGAATACTGCCATGATTTCACTTGCAACAGTGATATCAAAGCCATCTTCTCTTGGGGTGCCGTTAACCTTTCCACCAAGCCCGTCTACTACAAAACGAAGTTGACGGTCGTTCATATCAACACAGCGCTTCCAAACGATGCGTCTTGGGTCAATGTTGAGTGCATTACCTTGTTGGATATGGTTATCAATCATAGCTGCAAGAAGGTTGTTTGCAGCACCAATTGCGTGGAAGTCGCCTGTAAAGTGTAGGTTGATGTCTTCCATAGGTACAACTTGAGCGTATCCGCCACCAGCTGCGCCACCTTTAACACCAAAAACTGGTCCAAGGGATGGCTCACGGAGAGCAACGACAACATTCTTACCAATCTTTTTGAGTCCATCGGCAAGACCTATAGTGGTGGTAGTTTTACCTTCACCTGCTGGGGTAGGAGTAATTGCTGTAACAAGGATCAGTTTTCCGTCCGGATTGGTATTCTCTTTCAGGATACGGTAGTCTACCTTTGCCTTGTACTTGCCATATTGCTCAATGTACTTATCATCAATGTTGATAGACTCTGCTATCTCGGTGATAGGTTTCATTTTGCATTGTTGAGCGATTTCGATATCTGATAAATAAGCCATAGTGTCGTTTTCTCCTTTATGTGGTTTATTTGATTTTATTTGAAATATTTTACTGCGCTCTCAAAGAGCTTCATATCATAGTTGCCGATTACATTCTTATAAAGGCCATAGCCCTTTCTTTCGGAGTGTCCCATCTTGCCGAATACTCTGCCGTCTGGAGATAGGATACCTTCAATAGCCATGATGCTACCATTGGGGTTAAAGCGAATATCTGTTGTTGCGTTTCCACTCAAATCAACATATTGGGTCATAACTTGACCATTCTTTGCAAGCTCAAGAGCAAGCTCGTTTGATGCAATAAACTTACCTTCGCCGTGGGAGATTGGAACATTGAATATGTCGCCTACATTAACTCCCTTTAGCCAAGGTGAGTTGTTAGAGCAAACTCTAACTTGAACGATGCGTGATTGGTGACGACCAATATCGTTGTAGGTTAGTGTTGGGCAGTTCTCATCGGTATCAATAATCTTGCCGTATGGTACCAAACCAAGCTTTATGAGTGCTTGGAATCCGTTACAAATACCACCCATCAAGCCATCACGATTGTTAAGTAGGTCATGTACCTTTTCTTTGACAGCACCATTACGGAAGAATGCAGTGATAAACTTACCAGAGCCATCTGGCTCATCGCCACCCGAGAAGCCACCTGGAACAAAAATCATTTGAGAGTCTGCACACTTCTTTGCAAACTTCTCAACCGAAGCAGATACACCATCCGATGTAAGGTTGCGAATGACAAAGATTTCGGGTTCTGCACCAGCATCTCTGAATGCTTTTGCAGTATCAAACTCACAGTTAGTGCCAGGGAATACTGGTATAAGAACCTTTGGACGAGCAACTTTAATGTTAGCACTAATACTCTTACCTGAAGTATAACAGAAGTTTTGTATGTCTTGCTCCTTGGTTACGATGTTGCAACTATAAACTGGCTCAAGTTTGTTTTCGTAAATAGCTTGGATTTCATCAAGTGAAATTGCTTCGTCTTTATATGATATAACCTTTTCGCTTGTTGTGTAGCCAAGTAGTTCGCCATACTCAACGCTGTCGTCAACAAGCTCAAGTACAAATGCACCATAGTTATATTTGAACAAGTCATTTACACCAACTTTGTTATCATACTTAAAGCCAATACCATTACCGATGCTTGCCTTCAAAACACCTTCTGCTATGCCACCATAAACGGGTGTGAATGCAGAAATTGCTTTCTTTTCTTTTAGCAAGTTAACAACAGTTTGGTAAACCTTAATTAAGCTTTCGGTTACAGGAAGTGCGTTTTCATCATACTCTGGCTTAATAAGAATAACCTTTGAGTTAGCCTTCTTGAACTCTGGAGAAACCACCCTATCAGCTTTACCAGTTGTTACAGCAAAGCTTACAAGAGTTGGTGGTACATCGATGTTTTCAAAGCTACCACTCATAGAGTCCTTACCACCGATTGCTGCGCACTTGAGTTCCTTTTGTGCTTTGAACGCGCCAAGCAATGCGCTCATTGGCTCACCCCAGCGTCTTGCATCTTTGAGTAGCTTTTTGAAATACTCTTGGAATGTTAAGTAAATATCTTTATAGTCAGCACCACTTGCTATTAACTTGGAAATGCTTTCTACAACTGCAAAGTATGCGCCATGATATGGGCTCTTTTCTGCAATGTAAGGATTGCCACCCCAGCTCATAAATGAAACTGTATCGGTGTGCTTTTCTTCAACTGATACAAGATGTACCATTGCTTGGGGAGGTGTTTGTTGATACTTTCCACCAAATGGCATAAGAACAGTGCCTGCTCCGATTGTAGAGTCAAATCTCTCACTCAAACCACGCTTTGAGCAAACATTAAGGTCACCAGCAAGTGCCTTATAGGATGTGGTAAAATCGGTTACTTCTTCTTTTTGATAGTCATTGGCCTTGCCTAAAACAACATCAATATGCTTTTCGGCACCATTTGAATTTAGGAAGTCGCGTGAGATATCGCAAATGATTTTATCATTCCAACTCATAACAAGTCTATTTCTATCTGTTACGGTTGCAACAACGGTTGCTTCGAGGTTTTCTTCTTCAGCAAGCGCGATGAACTCATCTACCTTGTCAGCTTCAATTACGACAGCCATTCTCTCTTGAGATTCGCTTATTGCAAGCTCGGTACCATCCAAGCCTTCGTACTTTTTGGGTACTGCGTTAAGATTGATTTCAAGACCATCAGCAAGCTCGCCGATAGCAACTGATACACCACCTGCACCAAAGTCGTTACAACGCTTGATAAGTTGAGATGCCCTTTCCTTTCTAAATAGTCTTTGAAGTTTTCTTTCTTCGGGAGCATTGCCCTTTTGTACTTCTGCCCCTGACTTGGTTAGTGACTCCAATGTATGTGACTTTGATGAGCCAGTTGCGCCACCACAGCCATCACGACCAGTTCTGCCACCAATAAGGATAATCTTATCTCCAGCAAGTGGGCACTCGCGTCTAACATTCTTTGCAGGAGTAGCCGCGATAACAGCACCAATTTCCAATCTCTTTGCAACATATCCATCATGATACATTTCGTCTACTTGACCTGTTGCAAGACCGATTTGGTTACCATAAGAGCTATATCCAGCTGCAGCTGTGGTAACAATCTTTCTTTGTGGAAGTTTGCCCTTGATTGTATCCTTAACAGCCTTCAAGGGGTTCGCAGCACCTGTTACACGCATTGCTGCATAAACATATGATCTGCCTGAAAGTGGGTCACGGATAGCGCCACCAATACAGGTTGCAGCTCCTCCAAATGGCTCGATTTCAGTTGGGTGATTGTGAGTTTCGTTTTTGAACAAAAGTAGCCAATCTTCTTGTACACCATCAACATCAACCTTGATTTTTACAGTACAAGCATTGATTTCTTCACTTTCGTCAAGCTTGTCAAGATATCCCTGCTTCTTGAGAATCTTTGCTGCGATTGTGCCAATATCCATAAGATTGATGGGCTTTGTACGACCAAGCTCCTTGCGTGTATCAATATACTCAAGATATGTCTTTTGGATAAGCTCGTCTTCAAAGGTTACAGAATCAATGGTAGTATTGAATGTGGTATGACGGCAATGGTCGGACCAATATGTATCTATCATGCGAATTTCGGTAATGGTTGGATTGCGATTTTCGCTGGTAAAGTATTGTTGACAGAATGCTATATCATCAATATCCATAGCAAGTCCCATATCTTTTATAAGTGTGCTTAAACCCTCTCTATCAAGAGTAATAAATCCATCAAGTGTTTGAACTTCGGTGGGGATATCGTATTTTGCCTTTAGGGTTTGCACTTCATCCAAACTTGCTTCGCGTGATTCAACTGGGTTGATAACATGCTTTTTGATTTGACCAAGTTCTGCTTCGGTAATATTACCTTTTACGCAATAAACCTTTGCTGTTCTAACAACTGGTCTTTCCTTTTGGCTTATAAGCTGAATGCATTGTGATGCAGAGTCAGCGCGTTGGTCAAATTGACCAGGCAAATATTCTACTGCAAAAACCAAAGCGCCATTTGCGTCAAAGGCATCGGTTGCGTTATCCATTTGTGGCTCGGAAAATACCGTCTTGACAGCATAGTCAAAAAGGTCCTTTTCGATATCTTCAACATCATAACGGTTGATTACGCGAATGGATTCAACGCCCTTTATCTCAAGAAGTTCTTTTACTTCTTTTGTCAAACTTTGTGCTTCGTGATCAAAGCCGGATTTCTTCTCTACATAAACTCTATAAACCATAATTAAGCCTCCGTCTTCAAAAGAGCTCTTTTGCCTATGTCTTTTCTATAGTAAGCATTGCCAAAGGATATTTTTGAAACCTTTTCGTATGCCTTGTTAACTGCATCTGCAAGATTATCACTTGTTGCAGTAACGCCCAAAACTCTGCCCCCAGAAGTGCAAAGTTTGCCATCCTTTAGAGTAGCACCAGCGACATATACACTGTCCTTGAGTTCTTCTGGAATTGTAATTTCGTATCCCTTTTGATAGCTACTTGGATACCCATCAGATGCCATAATGACACAACAAGCACTACCATTTGAGAACTTAACTTCGGTAGAAGCAAGTGTACCAAAAGTAGTGGCGCGCATAATGGTGAGAAGGTCGCTTTCAAGTAGTGGAAGTACAACTTGGGTTTCGGGATCGCCAAAACGACAGTTATACTCGATAACCTTTGGACCCTTGGGTGTGAGCATCAAGCCAAAGTATAAGCAACCCTTAAAGGTTCTACCTTCTGCCTTCATAGCCTTGATGGTGGGCTCAAAGATGGTTTCCATACACTCTTTTGCAACACAATCTGTATAGTATGGATTGGGAGCAATTGTACCCATACCACCAGTATTCAAACCTTCGTCATTGTCATGAGCGCGCTTGTGGTCCATAGATGAAACCATAGGAACAACAACATTGCCGTCAGTAAATGAAAGTACGCTGATTTCGGGGCCAGTAAGGAACTCTTCAATAACAACTCTTGAGCCACTTTCCCCAAAAATCTTGCCTTCCATCATGGAGTTTACAGCATCGATTGCTTCATCCAAATTGTTGGCAATGATAACGCCCTTGCCAAGTGCCAAACCATCAGCCTTTATTACAATTGGCATATCACATTCCTTGAGATAATCAATAGCCTTTAGCCTATCGGTGAATATCTCATACTTTGCAGTAGGAATGTTGTATTTCTTCATAAGTTCCTTGCTAAAAGCCTTGCTACCTTCAATGATAGCTGCCTTTTTGTCTGGTCCAAAGCAAGGAATACCCTTTTCGGTAAGCGCATCAACACAGCCCAAGCAGAGTGGGTCATCTGGAGTTACAATTGCGTAATCAATGTTATTTTCAACAGCAAACTTGACGATGCCATCAATGTCTGTTGCTTTGATGTTTACGCAAATTGCATCTTCACCGATGCCACCATTGCCAGGACAAGCATAAATTTCACTTACGCTACTATTCTTCTTTATTGCTTTTATGACTGCGTGTTCTCTACCGCCGCCACCAACAACCAATATCTTCATATTTTCCTCTTATATCCTAAATTATGGGTTAATTTTAGTGGTGGAATAGTCTCATGCCAGTAAAGCACATTACCATACCATGCTTGTTGCAAGCTTCAATAACAAGGTCATCACGAATGGAGCCACCTGGTTCTACAACATAAGATACACCACTCTTTGCTGCCTTATCAATATTGTCGCTGAATGGGAAGAATGCATCACTTGCAAGGGTTACACCCTTTACAGTTGCGAGATAAGCATCCTTTTCTTCACGAGTGAAGCGAGCTGGACGAACCTTAAAGAACTTTTGCCATACATCGTCACCAAGTACATCTTCATAGTCAACATCGCTTAAATATAGGTCAATGATATTGTTCATATCTGGTCTACCTACGCCGTCAGCAAACTCAAGGTTGAGCACTCTATCACTTTGACGGAGAATCCATAGGTCAGCCTTTTGCGCTGCAAGACGAGTGCAGTGGATACGGGATTGTTGTCCAGCACCTACACCAATTGCTTGTCCGTCCATTGCAAAGCATACACTGTTGGATTGGGTATACTTGAGTGTGATAAGAGCAATTATCATATCAACAACCTTTTCTTCAGGAAGGTCTTTGTTTTCGGTTACGATATTTGTAAGAAGTTCCTTGTTGATTTTATAATTGTTTCTACCTTGTTCAAAAGTGATACCGAATACATCTTTGGTTTCTTGAACTTCTGGAACATAGTTAGGATCAATCTTTACGATATTGTAGTTGCCCTTTCTCTTTGTCTTGAGAAGTGCAAGTGCTTCATCGCTATATCCAGGTGCAATAACACCATCTGATACTTCGCGCTCAATTATCTTTGCTGTGGTAAGGTCACACTCATCAGAAAGTGCAATCCAGTCACCAAAGCTACTCATTCTATCGGTACCTCTTGCTCTTGCATAAGCACATGCCAAAGGGCTTGCGTCAAGACCAGCAATGTCATCTACAAAGCAAGCCTTCTTTAGCTTTGCGCTAAGTGGCTTGCCAACTGCTGCTGATGTAGGAGATACATGCTTGAAGGAAGTTGCTGCTACCATTCCGGTTGCTTCCTTAACTTCTTTTACAAGTTGCCATGAGTTGAAAGCGTCCAAAAAGTTGATGTAGCCTGGACGACCTGACAAAATTTCGATGGGAAGGTCAGAGCCATTCTTCATATAGATTTTTGCAGGTTTTTGGTTGGGGTTACAGCCATATTTGAGTTCAAATTCTTTCATGTTTATCTCCTATTATTTATTTTTGTTGATAAGTCTATTTTCTTCTATGCCGGTAGCAAGGTCAACATACTTTACATAAAGTGAAATCTTGTTATCTTCGTTTAGATTTGCCCAAAGATTGTTGGTGAAATCGTCAATATCATTTGGGATAGCAACTCTTTCTGGTTCGCCTTGGAAGGTGGGGATGGGGTTGCCATCACAAACATAGGTGTGGATAAAGTGACCCAATCCATTCAATGGGCTAAATGAATAAGTATAACGATTGCATGCACTACCTACTGCATCTGCTGACTTCAAAATACTCATTTCATAGCTGAAATCGTTGTCGCTAAAGGTGATAACACCACTAATTCTGGGGGTTAGGTTGGGAGCATCTGGCTCAAATTCTCTTGACTCAAGAGCACACTTCATGCACTTGCCATTTTTTAGTCCGTCATAAATGGTATCGGTTTGGTCACCATTTGTAACGATGAGCTTGTTTTCAAATCTACGGATAGCTGCATAAATGATAAGGCTGGGGTCTTGTACCTTGCTTGCATCAAAGGGCTCGGTGAAAACTTCGCCATTCTTTTCGGTAAAAATACGATTTCTGGAGTTTGCACTTCTTCCCATAATAAAGTATGCACTAACAGCCTTTTTGCCATCAGCTGACTTGCCTAAAACGATACCTCTGCCTACATAAGCATTATCTTTGATAAGTTCGCCTATATCGTTGATTTTGTAAATATCCATAGATTATCTCCTTTTTGATTGTATTTGTTTGCTTATTTTTTCTACTGAAAGTGGTAAGATTATCCATTCTGCTTGTTCCATAACGCGCTTTTGGAGAACCTCTGGAGTATCTCCCTCAAGGATGTCAACAGCCTTTTGCATAATGATTTCACCACCATCTGGGATTTCATTTACAAAGTGCACTGTTGCGCCAGTAACCTTTACGCCATACTCAAGAGCGCTTTCATGCACCTTTAGTCCATAAAAGCCTTTGCCACAAAAACTGGGAATGAGAGATGGATGTACATTTATAATTTTGTGGTCGTACTTGGATGTAAATCTTTCGGTCAAAATTGACATAAAGCCTGCAAGCACGATAAGTTCAATGTTGTTTTCTTCTAAAATATCAATGATTTTTTGCTCAAAATCATATTGGTCAATGCACTCTTTTTTGATGACGACAGCACTCTTGATACCTGCATTTTTTGCCCTTTCAAGAGCGTAAGCTCCTCTGTTGTTTGAAACAACAAGAGCTATTTCGCCACTACTAATAATGTCACTCTTTTGAGCATCAATTAGGGCTTGGAGATTGGTGCCACCACCAGAAACAAGAACGGCAATTTTAGTTTTGTTCATTCTTCTTCTCCTTGACGATAAGTTTGAGTGCGGGGAACAACATAGCACCTATTGAGTTACCCAAAATGATGGTCCAGATGTAGCCAAAGCCTTTTAGGCTCCACTCTCCGGCAACTGCAAAATAACCCATATCTGCTATGCTGTGCTCAAAGCCTGATAAAATAAAGACTGGGATACAAAATACTATGCCGACAATGGTCTTTTTCTCTCTATAAAGTGACACTGCAATGTACATGAGTATGCCACAGAATATAGCTCTAATTAGTGCGCTTATAAAACTTTGAGTTAGCTTTGCACCAACCACATTGATAGCTGTCTCTTTTAGGTTTGGTAATGCAAGTCCGATGAGTGCGCCAAAAGCCATCATTGCAAGGGTATTGCCAAGTAGTCCAAGGAGCAAACCATGGAAGTCATCCTTGGAATGTGAGTTTACCATAAAACCAATCCTACCAGTATAAAGGTTGTAACCCTTGTAGCAAATGGTAAGGAGAGCAACTGAAAACATCACAGCACCAACATACTTGTTTTGGCAAGCAAGATATACTGCACATCCTATGCTTATCATGGCACCAGCCAAAAAACCATATATAATATCTTTTAGAATCTTTTGTACCATTATATCTCCTAACTACTTGATGGTAATTTTTGTTTGAGACTTGACGATTTCGCCAAGAATATAAGCATCTTCGCCATTTGCCTTCAAGATTTCAACAGCCTTGTCTGCATCGTCCTTGCCAACTACGATACTCATACCAACACCCATGTTGAAGGTATTGAACATATCTCTTTCATCAATGCCACCAACCTTTTGGATGAGTTTGAAGATGGGGAGTACTCTAACAGCACTCTTTTCGATAACAGCACCAAGACCATCTGGAATAGAGCGTGGAATATTCTCATAGAAGCCACCACCAGTGATGTGAGAAATACCCTTTACCTTAACTTGCTCCATGAGTGCAAGCACAGGCTTTACATATATTCTTGTGGGGGTAAGTAGTGTTTCGCCAAGAGATTTGCCACCAAGTTCTTCCTTGTAGCCATTAAGGTCTTTGTTTTCTACATCAAACACCTTTCTTACAAGAGAGAAACCATTGGAGTGTACACCTGATGATGGAAGCGCAATGATAACATCGCCTTCGCACATATTTTCCTTACGGATAACATTTGATTTATCAACAATACCTACTGCAAAACCTGCAAGGTCGTATTCATCTATGGGATAGAAACCAGGCATTTCTGCTGTTTCGCCACCGATAAGCTCTGCGCCAGATTGTACGCAACCTTCAGCAATGCCTTCTACGATAGAAGCAATCTTTTCGGGAACATTTTTGCCACAAGCAATGTAGTCCAAGAAGAACAAAGGCTTTGCGCCACAACATATAACATCATTTACGCTCATTGCTACACAGTCAATACCAACGGTATTGTGCTTGTCAAGTAGGAATGCAAGTTTGAGCTTTGTGCCTACACCATCAGTACCTGAAACCAAAACAGGATTTTTGTATCCAGTTAGGTCAAGTTCAAACAGACCACCAAAACCACCTATATCGCTTGACTTGGATGTAACAATGGTCCTTGCGATATGCTTTTTCATGAGTTCAACTGCTTTGTAACCTGCAGTAATATCAACACCCGCTGCTGCGTATGCTTTTGATTGTGAATTTTCGTGCATAATTATCTCCTTATTTTTCTTTTCCGTTCCAACAATATGTGCAAAGATTGCACTCGTCAATGCCAATTGCCTCTACAAGGCCATCAAGAGATTGAAATTCAAGAGTGCTAAAGTGCATCTTTTTGCAGATAGCTTCTCTCATCTTCTTGCCCCTTTCGGTATTTGAATCGGCATATTCTTCCAAATGATTGAGTCCCTCTTCTCCTTCAAGTTCAACGATGGTTCTGCGAGTGATTAGCTCCATATCTGATGTTGCTCTTGAGAAGTTTAGGTATTTACATCCATACATAATTGGTGGGCAAGCTGAACGAATATGTACGCTCTTTGCTCCGTGCTCATAAAGGAAGTCAACCGTTTCGCGTAGTTGAGTGCCTCTTACGATAGAGTCATCAACAAACAAAAGGTCCTTGCCGTTTATAAGGTCGTGTACGGGTATCTGCTTCATTTTTGCAATCCTATTGCGATCCACTTGGCTGTTTGGCATAAAACTACGAGCCCAAGTGGGAGTGTACTTGATGTAAGGGCGAGCAAATGGCACTTTGGATTGGTTGGCATATCCTATTGCGTGTGGAGTGCCACTGTCTGGTACGCCACTTACATAATCAAGCTTGAGATCTGGAAATTGCTCTTTGTCATTTTTAGCCATGCTTTCGCCATTGCGATAACGCATAGTTTCTACATTGATACCTTCATAGCTTGTGGTTGGGTATCCATAGTAGGACCATAGGAAAGCACACATCTTCATTTCCTTGCGAGGCTCGGAAAGTGTAATTACCTCATTTGGA
This sequence comes from Clostridia bacterium, assembly GCA_017533505.1. Taxonomy (GTDB): domain Bacteria; phylum Bacillota; class Clostridia; order Christensenellales; family DTU072; genus Stercoripulliclostridium_A. The sequence continues at coordinate 12,220 of JAFXIB010000042.1, forward strand.
GTAATTTCTACAATTTCGCCTGGGCCAAGCTCGCGATACTTTTCATAGTCCATTTTCTCAAATGCATAGGACTCAAATGAAAAACAAAAACCATCTTCATTTTTACCAAGCTGTATGGGGAGTCTGCCCATCTTGTCGCGTGCAGCTATAACATTGCCACCCTCTTTGAGAATTACTATTGATGCTGTGCCGTCAATGACATCGTTGGCAAACTTGATGCCATCAACAAAGTTATCCTTTTGACTAATCAAAGAAGCAACCAGCTCAACTTCGTTGATTCTATTGCCGGTTGCTACGCTAAAATGTCCACCTGTGGTGTCCAAAAAGTTTTTGATAAGCTCTTCGTAATTGTTGATATTTCCAACAACACACATTGCAAATGTGCCGAGCTTTGAGCGAATCATCAAGGGCTGTGGGTCGTAGTCACTTATACAACCTACAACTGTATTGCCCTTCATTTCTTCAAAAATATTTTCAAATTTAGTTCTAAATGGGGCATTTTGAATGTTATGAATTTTGCGTTGTAGCCCCAAGTCCTTATCATATGCTGCAAGTCCACCACGGCGTGTGCCGAGGTGGGAGTGATAGTCTGTGCCAAAAAACACATCACTCAAGCAGTCTTTTTTAGATACTATACCGAATATAGCTCCCATAGTTGCTCCTTAATTTAGTATTATGCAAAGAAGAGTTTTGAAAGAGTCATTGGGTCGATGTATTCACCGTTCTTGTAAACACGCATATTGCCTGATGCGATTTCGTCAATGAGCATTACGCTACCATCTTTGTCGTAACCAAACTCAAACTTGATGTCATAAAGATCAAGGCCCTTTTCTTTGAGGTCGCCTGCAACGATAGCAGTAATCTTTTGAGTCATATCTTTGATGTCATCATATTGCTCGGATGTCATAACACCAAGGTCAATAAGGCCATCTTTGGTAACAAGTGGATCACCCTTTTCGTCATTTTTGAAGGTGGTTTCTACATATGCAGGAAGGTCTTGACCGAGTGTGCAGTAGTCAGAGTATCTTCTATAGAAGCTACCAACAGCCTTATAGCGACAAATAACTTCCAAGCCCTTGCCGAATGCCTTTGCAGGAAGAACTTCCATAGTGGTATCTTGTAGGTTTGCAGAAATGTAATGAGTCTTGATACCTGCTTGATTGATTTTTTCAAAGAAGTAGATTGACATACGAAGATTTACATCGCCAACACCTTCAATGGTGAGCCCTACTGCGTTTTCACCTGGATCAAATACGCCATCTTTACCAGTACAATCATCTTTGAACTTCAAAAGATAGTTGCCGTTGTCAAGAGCATAAACATTTTTGGTTTTGCCAGTGTATACAAGCTTGTTAGTCATAAGTGGTTTCTCCTTAATTTATAATTAAATATGATTTTTTGTTTATTTGTTGAATTCTGCTTCAATAGCATCATTTTTTTCAAGTACCTTTTGAGCATCATTTGCGCGCTTTGCATCAAGCTTTGCTCTCAACTCTTCGTCTTCGATTGCAAGCATTTGGATGGCAAGAAGTGCTGCATTTGCTGCGCCATTAACTGCAACCGTTGCAACTGGAATACCTGTTGGCATCATAACGGTAGAAAGAAGTGCGTCCATACCATCAAAGCAACTTGACTTGATTGGTATGCCGATTACTGGGAGTGTAGTGCGTGCTGCGATAGCACCTGCAAGATGAGCTGCCATACCAGCAGCGCAGATGATTGCACCAAAGCCATTTGTGCGTGCATTAGACGCAAAAACGCCTGCTTCGTCAGGCGTTCTATGTGCAGAGTAAACATGTACTTCGTACTTTACTCCAAAACTATCAAGCATATCGATGGCTTTTTTTACAACGGGAAGATCACTGTCGCTTCCCATAACAATACCGATTTTTTTGCTCATATCAACCTCCATAAAAACAAAAATGGGCGCACTAATCTAAGATAAGTGCGCCCAGACGGTCGGCTTACAAGATGATCTGCTCCACTATGGTAATCCATAAAGTTCCGTCAGTCGCAGGTCACGCATTTAATATAACACGCGCGAAAAGATAAAGTCAAATGAAAAATAGAGAGTCAAACAAAATCTTGCTTGTATAAAGAAAAAGCACCGAAGTGCTTTTTCTTGTGCTAAATACATTTCTTATGGCTTGCGTATGTCTACGCGTGGTTTATTATTTGTCTTTTTTGTTGGAACTGCATTGGTCTTTCATTGAGCAACCTGCACATCCACAGCCACAACCTATGCTCTTCTTTCTCTTTTTGAAAACCTTTTTTATGAGTGCTTTTGGAGCATTAAGGTTTAGCTTGCCTTTGTTATATAGGATAATAGCTACTATTGCTACTGCCCATACTGCGACAAAGATAAATACTGTCCACCACCAGCTACCGATAAGGTAAATCATGCTTGATACCAAATAGCTTGTTGCAATCCAGAAGATAAGAGTATATGTAAATTTCTTTTTGCTACCAAGCTCGCCCTTTGCTGCTGCAACTGCGGCAAAGCAAGGAATGGTTGTCATATTGAACACGATAAAGCTTATCATTGCAGGTACATTTGCCCCTGTTGCTTGTATCATAACTGCTACTTCTGCAATGCCTTCTTCGGTTCCTTCAAAGCCAGCAACGATGCAAGCTGCAAGAGTGCCAAATGTTGCGATAACATTTTCTTTTGCGATTAGACCAGTAATTGCGCCTACTGCAAATACCCAGCCCATTGAGCCAAGTTGACTACCAAAGCCCAAAGGAGTAAACAAAGGTTGGATAAGTCCACCAATCCCGGCAAGGATACTTTGGTCGATGTTTTCGTCAGACAAGAACTCCCATTTCCAGTTGAAGTGGCTGATGAACCAAACAACGATTGTAGAAATCAAAATGATGGTGAATGCCTTTTGAATAAAGTGCTTTGCTTTATCCCAAAGGTGCAACATTAGGTTCCTAAATTGAGGACTATGATAATCGGGAAGCTCCATAATGAATGGTGGAATTTCGCCCTTCATGGTGGTTGCACGCATCAAAATGATTGCTACTATTGCTACTACAATACCGATAACATACATTCCATAAGTGATAAGGTCAGCATTGCCGATGCCAAACACTTGCATAATGCCACCTGCTACTGCAGTAAGGATAGGAAGCTTTGCACTACAGCTAAAGAATGGTATTACGCGAATAGTTGCTGTTCTTTCGTTTTCGTTTGCAAGGGTACGGGTGTTGACCATTGCTGGAACGGAACAACCAAAGCCCATAATCATTGGCATAAATGCACGACCACTCAAACCGAACTTACGGAAGATTTTGTCAAGCATAAATGCTACACGCGCCATATATCCACTATCTTCAAGGAGTGAGAAGAATAGGAAAAGTAGTAGTATTTGTGGCAAGAAGCTGAGCACTGCAAAGATACCTGCAAAGATACCATCTGCAATGAAGCCTATGAGCCAATCTTGTGCGCCTGCTTGAGCAAGTCCAGCAGAAATTACTTCGCCAAGTGATGATGTTCCAAGGTCAAGTAGGTTAAATAGTATTACACCAGGAGATGCAAGTCCACCATCGCCAAACACACCTTCAAATGCTGTGCCTTCACATGATACCCAATCTGCAAGAGGTCCAGCGCCCAACCATAGTAGGTTTTCACTAAATGTTAGGTGGAAAACTGCAAATAGAATGAGGAAAAATAGTGGTATACCAAAATATTTGTGGGTGAATACTCTGTCTATTTTTTCTGACTTGGTTAGCTCGGTAACAGCTCTTGGCTTTTTGGTAAGAGTAGGAGAAAAGTGCCCTACTATGTACTTATATCTACTATCAGCAATCAATGCCTCGAAGTCATTGCCAAATAGCTCATCGTGGAAACCAGCCTTAAATTCTTCCACCATGTTTGCTGAATCTGGGTGCATATTGACTTCAAGCTCATCCATTTCAACAAGCTTTACTGCATGGAAGAGAGCATTTTCGACCTTTTGTCCAGAAAGTGCAATTCGGCAGTCATTAATAAGGTGAATGAGTGCAGTATTTTCGAGAACAGTCTTACTCTTGCGTTGTTGCTTTGATGCCTCATAAGCTCTGTCCATGAGCTCATTGATACCCTTGCCACGAAGTGCAGAAATCTCTACGACTGGTAGTCCGATTTGAGCTTCAAGTGCCTTGGTATCAATCTTGTCGCCACGCTTTGTTAGTTCGTCCATCATATTGAGTGCGATAACAACTGGCACATCAATTTCCATGAGTTGAGTGGTGAGATATAAGTTACGCTCAAGGTTGGTTGCATCAACGATATTGATGACACACTCTGGCTTTTCGTCAAGAATGTAATTACGAGAAATTACTTCTTCTGGAGTATATGGAGAAAGTGAATAGATACCAGGAAGGTCAACAATAGAAATGGGCTCTGCACATTTTTTGTATGTACCCTCTTTTTTATCAACGGTAACGCCGGGCCAGTTGCCTACATGAGCAGTTGAGCCAGTAAGCGCATTAAACAATGTGGTCTTACCACTATTAGGATTACCTGCTAATGCAAACTTAATCATTTTCTGCCCTCCATAACAACAACCTTTGCTTCGCTCTCGCGTAATGTAAGCTCGTATCCACGAATGGTAATTTCAATTGGGTCTCCCAATGGTGCGCGCTTACGAACTATGATATCAGCACTTGGCGTTACGCCCATATCGAAAAGACGACGACGGATTTTGCCTTCCCCTTCTACGATTTTGACTTTGCCATACTCGCCGATTTTGTATTCGTTGAGTCTTTTTTCTTTCATATATCTCTCCCAAAAACAAAATGTGAAACTTATTTCAGTTTTCGATAACATTATAAATATATGCTTTTTGATTGTCAAGTGTTCAAAATAAAAAATATGAAAAAAATTTCAGTTTTATATTTTTGTTGCAAAATTTTATAAATCCATATATAATATAGATATTATGGCAGACTTAATTAGAACACCACAACAAAAGCGAAGCATAGACAAGAAAAATCGTATCATCGAAGCTGGATACGAGCTTTTTGCACGCGATGGATATTTTAATACCAACACTGCACAAATAGCAAAGCACGCTGGCGTATCAACAGGCATTGTATACGGATACTTCCGTGATAAGAGAGATATTCTACTTGAAGTGCTATCCATATATATAGATAGAGTATTTACACCTGTTATGGATATCTTCGAAAACTTGCAAGCTCCCCTTGACTTTGAACCTTTGCTTGGCACAATAATTGACGAAACGGTATCAATACACAAAAACAATGATGCTATCCACGAGGCACTCCACTCTTTAAGCTCAACCGACGAAGCTGTCAGCAACAAGTTTTTAGAGCTTGAAAAGGATATGACCATGAATATCGTTGATACTCTAAAATCCATTGGATATGCTCCAGTTGATATTTATGAGCGCGTACACCTTGCAATGGAAACCATCCAGTCTTACGCACACGAATGTGTATACGATTTACACGATTATATAGATTATGATAAAATGCGTGCAGGGGTAATAAAAATGCTACTACACCTATTCAACGACTAAAAGAAAACGGAACGCAAATCGTTCCGTTTTTTTATTTTTAATATTCTATTTTGAATTGTTTGGAATACCTAAACTAAATTTTTAACCACATTGCTGGACGAACACCACAAGCATAATCAAGGTTAACAGAACACTCGGTATCTCTACCAATTATACCACTGAATGTTACACGATTGCCAAGGTTGGTATGTGAGCCACTTGTGCGCAACCACCAATCAGAATAGTAGCTGTTTTCTACCCTATTTGATTCCATTCCACTTGCAACATTATAGTCACTGACAAGGGTTGCCATAACAAAATTATCTTCTACGATAAGGTTATATTCGTCCTTGGTTGCTTCCCAATATGAAAGCACAAATAGTCTATCTCTTGAGCTTGTCATCAAGCCTTGTGTTGCTACATAAGCACTCTCACCAGGTCTATTCAAAACGGTGCTTTCAAGTATAGATTGCTTTTCGCGCAAACTGAATATTTCGGCATAAAGCGTGTCGTTGAGATAGGTGCGAAGTTCACTCTCTGCGTAGTCGTGGGAGTTATATTGCGTGCCATTGAGTTTACCAAGAGCATTGTAGGACCCTGTTGGATTGAAGCAATGCTTTGCAACAACGGTATCACATAGCAAGAAAGCATTTCCGTCTTTGACTTCAAGCACTCTCCAACGAAGTTTGTCTATAGTAAAAAAGTAATTCTTGTCCTTTTCTGTGTTTAAGCCATTAGATAGTCTTTTGCCAGCAGTTTGCTCGTTGACCGTTACCATAGCATAGTCTACACCAGCATAGGTATAGTATCCCTTTTCGTTTGGAGCAAGCTGTGACGATGCAACCAAGTTTTGTAACACCTTGGTTATTTCCTGACTTGCAGCCTTTTGGGGCATTGCACCATAGTAAATATATCTTACGCCATCAATGGTTTCTTCGGTATAGTCAGCGCGTGGAATGACAACTTCTTGATTGTTATCATCATCGCCATCATCATTTGCGTTATCATTATTGTCCGTTGAGGGTGGAACTATACCTTCGTCAGTTTGATTGCCACTGTCATCAACTTCATCGTTGCACGCAACAATTCCACCTATTACGGTAAAGCATAGCGCAAGTATCAAAATGTAAGTTAATATCTTTTTCATATTATTAGGATACCATATTTATTTAAGCAATACAATGAAAGTTTGATGAATTACCCTTTTAGCTAATCAATACAATGGTAAGTTATTTGCCTTTTTTAGATAGTTTCTTAAACAATTCCTTTGTAACCTTTATATCAGATATAAGTAAAATTAATGCCATCACAATAGCACCAAAAACGGTAAGCGTAATATATTGTGAAACGCCAGGAATTACGAAGGGCAATCCACTTCTATAAAACATATAGTCACCAGTTAATCCCAAAACATGAAGGTCAATAACTTCGCAATTTATAAAGTGCAAAAGTGTGCCAAGGAAACACCAACCAAAATCTTTGATGTTTGGAATATACTTTTTACTTGCATACTCAAATACAGGGATAAAGAGCAATCCCGTATGTTGCAAAACGCTCTTTACTATTGGGAACACCATGACACTTGTACAGAATATACCATCTGGCATAACAAAGGTCAAAACACCACCTATAAAACCAAATAGGTAAAACATTTTCTTCATAACCTTGTTGTCAAATAATACTGCAAGTGGCAATAGTATTCCATTCAAGTTACAAGGATACATGGGATATAGTTCCACCCAAGGTGCTTTTTTGATGGTAATATAAATAATGCGCCAAAATACTTCAAATGTTAATTGGAAGATAGCAATACCTACTATGATTTTCCTTTTACTTTTGTCGGATATCCTTTTGTTTGCGCCAAGTATTGCACAAATTGCCACACCTACCACAACGCAAGCTATCGTAATAAAATGCATTGCAGTATACTCATAAGCACCAGGAGTGCCCATATCGCCTATAAACCACCTTCTTAAAACATCCATATTTGTTCTCCAGGTATTAAGTATCAAAATAAGTATATCACTATAAATCTTCATTTACAATACCTTAATTTACATAGCATATAATATAAGTATTTAAACTCCATCAAAAAGAGGTATTGACAATTGGGCGATTTTATGCTAAATTAACATTCCAAAACATAATGCACTATGGTATAGGCTTGCAATATGGGCAAGCGTTTCTATAAACCACCGATAATGGTTGACTACCAGACTAATTTTTAGGTAGTCAACCATTTTTTTGGAGCATATAGTGTATGTGAGGTTAAATATGAAATTGATTATAGATGGTAAAACAATAATTGCAAAGCCAGACCAATCACTACTTGAAATGATTGGAGAGCTTGGTCTACTTGATGGTACCCTTGCAAATGACCCTCTTGCTGCAAAAATTTCAGGAAGAGTATTTACGCTAAATTATATTCCAGTTAGGCTCAAAGATATTGGCAAGGAACGCTCATCTATACGCAAGGCTATGGCAGCATCCGATGGCACCGTAAAGCTACTACGATACTCCGACCCTGTTGGTCGTGATGTATACAATCGTACTGCGCTATTCATCATTCTATATGCACTGCGTCGCGTTTGGCCAAAAGCAAGGGCAAAAACCAATTGTACCGTTGGTACTGGAATGTACATCAAGGTTAAAGGTGTAGAGGATTTTTCAGCAGAAATCTTAAAGCAAGAAGTGCAAAAGGTTGTAGAAGAAGATATCCCGCTAACACGCCGTCGTATACCAACCACCGAAGCTATTGAGTATTATAATAGCATCGGTCAACTTGACAAAGCTCGCTTGTTGGCATATAGAAAAAAGGACACCGTAGATGTATATGAGCAAGGTGATTTTACCGATTACTTCTATGGCGAAATGGCACCATCAACAGGATATTTGCGTTCATGGGATATCATTGGCGCACAAGAAGGCTTTATATTCGTATTTCCCGATGTTCAGGAACCCAATAAGGTATCCAAGTATCACGAAATGCCCAATTTCCTAAATGTTCACACCGAAGGTAAATCATGGAGTGAACTGATGAAATGCGAAACCGTTGCCGACCTAAATGAGTTGGTGGATGCAGGTGGCATAAGAGAGCTTATTCGCGTAAACGAAGCTTTGCACGAAAAGAGATTTTCTCAAATTGCAGATATGATTTGTGAGCGTGGAGCAAAGGCTGTTATGCTTGCTGGTCCCTCATCATCAGGTAAAACCACATCAGCAAATCGTTTGGCAACGCAACTTCGTGTGCATGGCAAGTTGCCAATACTTATGAGCCTTGACGACTACTATATTGATAGGGATAAGATTGCCCCTGGCCCAGATGGAAAACTTGACCTTGAGCATATCAACACCATTGATACCGAGCTGTTTTCCGACCAACTCAAGGCACTACTCCGTGGCGAAACAGTAGAACTCCCCACCTTCAACTTTAAGACTGCAAGGCGTGAGTGGGTAGGTCACAAGCTCCATCTTGAAGAAAACTCCGTCATTATCGTCGAAGGTTTACATGCACTCAACCCCATCTTGTTACCAAAAGACCTTGATAGCTCACTTGTATTCAAGATGTATATCAGTCCCCTACTACCACTCAATCTTGACTATCACAACAGAATACCAAGCAGTTACTTGAGATTGCTACGCCGTACTGTACGAGACTATGCAACAAGGGGTGCAAGTGTACAAAGAACTCTTGCTATGTGGGACTCCGTTCGCCGTGGTGAAGAAAGATGGATATTCCCTTTCCAAGAAAATGCTGATGTCATCTTCAATAGTTCCACACTATATGAGCTTGCTGTACTCAAAAAACACATCTATCCTTTGCTACTTGATATCACCCCTGCCGATGACTGCTACGACCAAGCAAGATATATGGTAAAGTTCCTAAACTTTGTGCACATCGCCGATGTTGATGACGAAATCCCACCAACAAGCATTGTAAGAGAGTTCATTGGTGGCAACACATTTTATAGATAAAAAGCTATATAAAATAAAAAAGACGAACTATCGGTTCGTCTTTTTGTTTGTTCTTAATAGCGAGTTACTCCAAAATATTGGTTGTAATATAGTCAACACCCATTTTGACAAGGCGCTCTGCCTTTGCTTTGTCGTCAACAGTCCAGCAATTTACTTTGAGTCCTGCATCGTGGAATTGCTCAAGGGCTTTTTTAGTGAGCTCTTTATGGTTGATGGCAACATCAATCTTGTCAGCAATAAGCTTTGCTGTGATTTCGTCAGTAAGAGAAGAGAACAAAAACATAACCGATTGATTGGGTAAATACTTTCTAACATAAGTCAAATTGTCATATCCAAATGATATAAATGTCACCCTGTGGATATATCCAAGACCAGTTATGATTGCTATCATTTGCACTATTTCTTGCTCGGTAAAGTTGGATTTCAATTCAAGAATAGCTTGCTTGTCATACTGCTTGCAAATGAGAATATAACTCTCCAAAGTGCTCAAATGCTCCACTTGGCTATCTTCATTTTTAGGGAGCAATGGTACATTCAAAAGTTCTTCAAGGGTAGAGTTCTCCACACTCATATCGATGCCTGCAATTCTATTTAGGTTGTCGTCATGGCACATGACAAACTGCCCGTCTTTTGTCCTACGAACATCAGACTCTATGCCATAATATGAGTGCTGTCCAGCAAGAATAAAAGCTGTATCCGTATTCTCAACAGCCAAGCCAGACAATCCCCTATGAGCAATGGTTTTTGCATCTTTTTTGTCAAATGCTAAAGTTTCAGTATACTCTGTTTTTGTACAAGCAACAGCTGACAATAATAAAACTACGAGCAAAGCGCAAACAACAAATTTTTTCACCCTTTTTCTCCCAAAAATTGATATATAAATTATACCACCAATAAAGTATCAATGCAATAGCGCAAAAAGGAATAAGTTTTATCATTTAATTTCAAATCATTGACAAAAATAACAATATTATATTACAATAATTTCGCTCTGGGGGCATAGCTCAGTTGGTAGAGCGCTTGAATGGCATTCAAGAGGTCAGGGGTTCGACTCCCCTTGTCTCCACCAAAAATGAAAGCAAGTCAAAAAAGACTTGCTTTTCTTTTTTTTGCGACGACCACGGGGAGCATTTACCCCTTTTGCAAAGCAAACGGGGTGCGCAAGTTGCGTTAGCAACCTGGCGAAAGTGAACGCATTGCGTTCAAGTATATTTACCAACTAAAAAGTATTACAAGCGCTTTACTCTTATTTTATCATTACTTAGTTTGAGACAGTCTTTCGCGCTACCCTTGTCTACACCAGAAAGAAACGCAGAAGAGGTTACAATTATTTGTGTCCATTCTGCGTTTTGAAATTTTATATTGGTTTCTCTTTTGAAATGTGATATAGTATTTATGTGACACAGTTTAATAATTTTATGTCCGAACTCTATGTCGGTAAAAACATAGGCTTTGCTTGTCGTATCTTCAAATGTGAACTGTGTCGTAACAGAAGCGAAACTGCGTTTTTCGGTACGTGGTTTCGGCTACGCATTGCTGGATTTTTAGGAGGTATGATATGAAAAAACTATTAGCTTTATTGTTATTACTTTCTTTAAGTCTTGGTTTATTGGCTGGTTGCAATGGAATTGATAACTATTATAGCGTAAAGGTGACGGGCAATAAAGACTCGTTAATGGCGCCAATTAAGTCGCGTTATCAAGCTGGAGCGAAAGTTGAAATAAAAGCATATCCGGTCACCGATGTATCATTACATGTATTTGTTAACGGCAAAGAAATTCCGATGAGCCATTTTGATTCGGATTATTGGGGTTTTGAGTTTGTAATGCCTGAGGAAAATGTCACTATTCACCTAACATACGACCGTTTTTACGGCAAGGAAGAATACGGATTCACTGATCTCCACGCTCTCGGATTTATGAAAAACGAGACCTTTAAGGTTTCCGTAAAAACAACCGATTATGCAGAGAAATATAGCCTTATTGAAACGCGACACTCTTCTCGCCAAAGTGATATTGATAATTTCAAGGCAATAGCAAATCAGAATCTTATAAAGATTGATAACAACATTGCTTCAAATACAAAATTCGGTAAAGAATATATCTTCTATTACAATACCAAATATAATGGGGAAATGTCAGATGTTCTTGATTTCAATGATGCATTTTTCTGTTGGAGCGATTTTTCAAGCTGGCAGGCATTTAAGTTCAAAGATGAAAATTACGCTTTGCCTACAATAGAAAATCCCGATCTCATAACTTACTCATTCAAATATGACGGGCGCAGCAGCGATGTTAAAAGATACGATGATGAATCCTTTTCGATTGATTTTTTCAATATTGCAACTGTGGAATTTATCCCCTATCAGGGAGCGTCGATTGAAACAAATTCACCATTTTATTTAGATAGCGGCTACGGAAAAATTAATTTGTTGAATTCGTCGATTTTCGAGCTCGACGGCGAATACTATGAAATAATCTCGGGTATGAATTATTGGGCATATAGCTACTGTAAATTAGGGAATAATTAATTACTTTGTGCGATATCTTAGACAATTTTATCGTCTGAATACTATAAAAATGTACCCATTAGGATTTTGTATCCTTTTCATCAATTACTCACAAACTATCCCCTATTACAAATTTGACTTTATTACATTCCAACACAATGAATGAGACAGTCTTTCGCACTACCCTTGCCACCTATTACAACATCATTATGCAATGTTGACTTGCATTTTAATTATTGTTAGTTGGATTTTATCGTTCTGTTTTTTCCTCCTATCTTAACAATTCTGTTGACATATATGATGTTCTATTTTATAATTAGTACACATACTATTAGTACGCGTACTAAATCAGTGGAGGTAGCTTTATGGCTCACATCAATAGAAAGCGTGGCGATACACGAATGCAAATTATCAGGGCTGGCGCAAAACACTTTATCGAAGATGGATATACCAAAACCACGATGAAGAAGGTTTCTCAAGAGCTTGACCTTAGTCCTGGAAACATTACTTTCTACTTCCCTACTAAAGATCATTTGCTCGCGGTACTTGTTAAGGAGCTATTTGATTTCCAAAATTTAATGGTCGAAAAGACCATTGATGACGAAAAGGACGCCCTATTTGTATATTGCCTTGAATTTGTTGCAATGGTTGCTCTATGTTCCGAAAACGAAGTTGCCAAGGATTTTTATGTTTCGGCATATACTTCACCATATACACTTGAGCTTATTAGAAAAAATGATGTGACTAACTCCAAAAGCGTGTTTAATAGTTGGTGTAATAATTATACCGACTCCGATTGGATGGCAACAGAAATGGTTGTTTCCGGTATTAAATATGGTGCCATAATGTTTTCTAATCAACAAACAGAATTATGTTTTGTGATAGAAAACGCACTTGACTCCATACTAAACCTTTATAAAGTGCCACAAGATATACGAGTTTCATATATTAATCGTGTTCTTTCCATTGACTATCTTTCACTTGGCAAACGCATTCTTGACGATTTTCGTGAATATCTTGATAAAACAAACGAAATAGCAGAAATCTAAAAATTAATAAGGAGATAAACAATATGAAAAAATTTGCTACATTATTTATTGTTTTAATTATGATTGTACCCATATTGATTGGATGCACAACCACTCCTCCAGACAATAACAACGATGATTCCCAAAATAATAATGCGGGAGAAACTTTACCACTCGATGTTGAATCAACAGTAAAACTTCTTCTTGCAGAGGAGCGACTTAATAGTGCGTTACTTAAAAATCAAGGCAATGTTTTTGATAATGGTATAGAGGTAATGAATACCCTTGCAAACAAAGCAATTGAAAGCATTGATAACATAGATAATTATAGAACCGACCAAGCTACTGTCAAATTGCTCAATGCCAAAAGAAGACAAAGTTCTGTAACAAGCCTTAACGCTTCCGAAGAACAAGTTATATTTGATAACGAGCATGGTGGTGGCAAAGTCACCTTTGACGGAGAGAATTATCTGTTCAGCGACTTTGTAGAGGTTTCAAACTCATACGACTCATTTTCCTTAACTGCAAACCACATTGCATCCATGGCAGAGGCTGCTGCATCGCTAATTGATGGCATAAAGAAACATGTTCGCATTGTTGACAAATGGGTACTCATTGCCCCAGGTATGGAATACTATCTCCATGTTGGCGAAAATGAAGAAATACTTTATGAAAGGTCTACTTACAATTACAAAATATGCAGACGCTACCTAAATGAAGAAGGTAACAATGTATATGAATTCTTATCACAGGAATATAGTAATGGATTCATCGAAAGGCTTACCTATATCCCTGGCCTTCACTTTGAAACAGCAAGAAGTTTCTACACAGATGGTGTTTTTAATCAAGCCGACCATCTTATATGCGATAACTCAAAGGGATACTGGGAAACCTATTGGGTAGGACCACATTCAACCCATGTTAATGTTTCTTATATGGTTATGAAAGATGATATCTGCTACGATTCTTTCTATGATCCTGCACTCAAAAAAATCAACTTCCTTAAAATAATAAGTGCAGATAAAACATCAGATATCTTATGGTATCAAGGCAATGAAGATTATGAGAGCGTTGAGTTTGACATCCATTTTTCAGGCTTTAACAATATAAAAGGCGTTTTGGTCAACGAAATTGAAACCTACGATATGGGTGGAGAAATAGGAGAAATCCCCGTCGCAAAAGCTGATTCAACCATTGTGCTTCTTTTATCAAATGGACAAGAAATCCGTGTCGGAGACACCTTCCTTGATGGCAAAGTAGAAGTTACAGCTATTCGTACATCTATGACTTACCCCGATTTTATCGGATCTCTCGCTGTAAATATTACGGCCCCTACTGTTGATGAAAAGCTTGCAATATTCAAAGAGTTTATCCGTGAAGTCGGTCTTACCAGTCGTCATAATATTGACGAAGTTATATCAGGTGTCGTAAGAGCCTTTGATGAGCTTCGTGAAATAACCAAATACCATGTGTGGAATGGATTAAGTCAATCTAACGAAGAAAACATACGCAAAGCCATTGAAATTGAAAATGCAAAGACCCTCAATTTTATGAAGCTATATGACGCAGTCAAAGACGCCTCTGTTGTTGACTTTAGCGATAAGGTCGCTGTAGAATTGAACGCACATTTTGCAGAAGTATCCGTTGATGCATATAGCGAAACCACTCAATCTGGGCTTAACATTTCCGTTGGCTCACTTACCTTATCTGTTGCCGACACCCTACTCTTTATAGAAAATCAAGGTTATACCATAAACTTTGCGCTATCCTCTAATGCAGGTTTGGTACATCTTGAAAAGACAACTGGTAGTGGTAGCGCATCATTTACTCAAGGCAATAGTTTTTCTGTTACTATTGAAGATGTTACGATTGATATCCCTGCTCTCATTGACGGTGAATATAAATTGGTAGCATACATAGCAACAGATGATGGAATACGCTCATCAGCTTACACCACATTTGAGTTTGATGTAGTAGACACTCAATCTGAAAACATTGTTGAAAAAAGCAAAGTTGTTGCAGAAAAAGCAAGTGACAATGGTCTACTTCTCACCTACACTACAATAGTGGATGTTAATACATCACTTGCGTACGAAGGAACGCTCAACTACGAAGATTTATATTCAATAATAGCTGGTATTGCTTGTGAGTACGGCATCCCATCCAGCAACAATATTGAGAGGCTTACCGATGCAGAAACTGATACTTACACCGCTATGTTAGGCAACGAAAGCGAAATTACAAGTGGCACCTATCGTTTGGCATACAATGTACAAAATGGTGAAAAAACGGTAGATGGATACATCTATGTTGCTTTGTCCATCACTCCTACACCAATAGAGTAAAAATAACTTATTTTGAAAGTATAACAAACATAAAAAGAACCACAGTTGTGGTTCTTTTTTAGTTACTTACTAACTCTCTTTAGCATTGTTTTAAATCTTGGTCTGTTGTATCTTTGGATGATTATTGGTGGGATGTGGGTTAGTCCCCATAATACAGCAAGTACTGCACTTGCTACCCCTGGCCAAATTATAATAGGTATAAATCCTAATACAAAACAAATTGCATGAGTGGCTTCTGCTACACAACACTCCTTGATTAGTATGGGGAGCTTTTCAACTGCACTCATATCAAGACGCTTTTTGGGCATAAACTTGGGGAAGATTTTGGTGATAATATTACTAAAATCGGGCCACTTGGTCTTCCACTTTTTGATGTATATTTTCTCGTAAGCTTTGCCGTTGTTTTTCCACTTCCATGCTCTAAAATAAAATGCATCTGGGTTAATCCATTTTCTTGGGAACACTCTGCCTAAAATAAATACAAGCAAACCACTACCTAAAATTTATTATTGCGCTATATAACCAGTCCATTTGCGTTTTCCTTTGCTTAATAATATTATTGTACTATAAATTTGTGATTTAATCAATAATGACATACAAATATTAAAAGTTTGTTATTATAAATTATTAATTAAATTAAATTGTATAAAAAAGAGTCACAAGCCGTGACTCTTTATGTTGTGATTTTAATTTTAATACCTATTTGCTACTATAAATGTCATTCTTTCTTGGATACTATCTTCGCCGTGTTCAATACCATAACCACCATGGTCGGATGTTACAATCACAAGCCAATCTTCTTGAGCAAATGTTTCTCTTGCCTTAATGGTGCAGAGAGTTTGATAGCCATAGTCATCGCCTTGGATAAATGCATTTTTATAGCGTGGGTTATTGATAGTAAAACCATATCCGTGGCCAGCTGCATCTGTTGGCTCATAAATTACAAATGTAAAGTCTGCGCAGTTTGGATTGCGTAGCTCGGCAATGGTTTCTTCAAGCATAACTTCGTTATTCTTATACTTGTTGTAAGCAATTGGTAAATTGTTGTCTTCTGCGTATTGCTTTTCGTTGAGGTAGGTTGCATTTTTTCGTGAGAAGTGTCCTGCCCACTTTGTGTTGAAGACAGCACTATCGATTATCTTTTGCTCGGTAAGGCTGGTATGCAAAATCTTTGTTGACATATCTTTGCTGATATCATTGCCTGTAATGCCATGTTCAGTCGCCCAAACTCCAGTAAGAATGGAACACCAACCAGGGGCAGTTGAAGTATCTTGAGTATTCTTTTCGGGATAGTTTACCCCACCACAATATGCAAGGTTGATGCTTGCGCCGTCTTGCAACATGGTGCCAATTATACTATTTGAAGATTGCATCTCGGTTAAAACATCGGCTCTACAACCATCCATACCAATTATAATAGCCTTCTTTTCGGTCTTACCTACTGGAAGTTCGCTGTTAAAGTGAGCTACTATTGCATTGTAGATTGCTGTTTGTGGTATAGCTGTTTCGATGGTATTTTGATATCCTACCTTTGCAACATTTGCTCTATATGCTGATTCAGTATCCTTGCTATCGTGCATATACCATGTGAAATATACGCTCAATGCTACCCCTACAACAACAAGCAAAACTGCTGAAGCAATAATTGATGTAAGAGCTTTCTTTGTGAGTTTCATACTTGCCTTTCCTTATTCTTTGTTATCATAATAATAACATAAATTTATTCATAATTAAATAGCTTTAGAAAAGTTTTTATCTTTAACAAATATTCTAATACCTTTGGGTCTCCAACCCCATTTGAGCTTTGTATCCGTAAATAGCACTGCCCAATTAAATTGCTCCCCACCTCTAACATCATCATATATCGTAATTTGATATCCTATACCATCTTTGAGAAAACTGCGTGTACTCAACAGCTCTCTACCCTTGAACAAATTAACAAGGCTCATTGTGCCTGCAACCTTATCAGTTTCAGCGCTTCGCCAGCCACGATTCTTTAGTGCTATTGCGATTGTGTCGATATTTGCGAGTGCTACGATTTCTTTGAGTTCTTGCTTATCCATATAAACCTCCAAAAATATTTTTCGCGTTATTATACGATGACTTTCAAAAATGTCCTTAAAATTTTTTCAAAAAAATTGAGCCTGTTACAAAATGGTAACAAGCTCAACTAAATAACATATAAAATTATATTTTTATCCTATATATACTCTTTCAGCTTCAAGCAATTTTTTGTAACTTTCCATGTACTTACTAAATCCCAAAACATCCTCTTGAGATGCTGTATAGCTTTGTACATCAGCACTTGCAAACACCTTGTTTTGTAGGAAACTTTCCAAACTTTCATTTGCTCCATTGAGCACATAATTTGCAAGTATTGCCATCCCCCATGGTCCGCCTTCACCAGCTGTTTGGGTTACGGTAATAGTTGTTTTGAGTGCCGAACTTGCCATTGTTGCGCCAACTTCGGTTGACTTAAAGTAACCACCATGTCCTGCAATCGCATTTAGTTTTACACCCTCACGGTCATATAAAATATCCATGCCTACTCGAAGTGTTGCAAATGCAGAGTATAGTAGTGAGCGCATGATTTCTGCAATACGAAGTGTACTACCAGCATCTCTTACAATCATAGGTTTGCCTTCAGTAAAGTTTGTTATGGATTCACCAGAAATATAATTGAGTGACACTATACCATCACAATCCTTTTTGCCTTCAAGTGCCTTTTGTAGCAACACTTTGTATGCTTTGTCCATGCTGATTTCAGCACCAAAGCTTTCGCCCACTTCCTTGAATAGCTTTACCCATGCATCAATGTCACTTGAGCAGTTGTTGCAATGCACCATTGCTACATCCTTGCCACTTGGTGTAGTTACAACATCAATTTCGGGATAATATCCTTTGAGCGCACTATCTAATACTGCCATTGCAAATACACTTGTTCCTGCGCTAACATTACCAGTCAAAGGCATTACTGAATTGGTCGCCACCATTCCTGTGCCAGCATCACCCTCTGGTGGGCACATTGTAGAACCAGCAAGCAAATCTCCCTCTCTGTCAAGCAACCTCGCGCCAGCATCTGTAAGCTCCCCTGCCTTTTGTCCAGCAAGCATAACAGGTGGCAACAATCCCTTTATATCCTTATTGAAGCCCTTGCCCTTTGCCCACTCCTTGAACTTATCAAGCATATCAGCATTGTAATTTAGGCTTACACTATCTATTGGGAACATGCCACTTGCGTCCCCTATGCCAAGTACATTTTTACCACAAAGTAGCTTGTGTACATATCCTGCAAGGGTTGTAAAGCTATCAATGCTTTCAAGGTGCTTTTCGCCATTAAGTATAGCTTGACCAAGATGAGCAACACTCCATCTCTCTGGAATGTTGAACTTAAATATATCACTTAACTCTTTGCTTGCCTCAGCTGTTATGGTATTTCGCCAAGTACGGAATGGCACAAGCAACTCTCCTTTTTTGTCGAATGCAAGATATCCATGCATCATTGCAGAAACACCAATGGCACCTATCTTTTTGAGAGTAACTCCATATTTACCCTTAACTTCTGCTTTGAGTGAAGCATATGCTTCGCGTAAACCTTCATGCACAAGCTCCAATGGGTAGGTCCAAATACCATTTTCAAATCTGTTTTCCCATGTGTAACTACCACTTGCGATGGGATTGCAGTCTTTGTCAACCAATGTTGCCTTGATTCTTGTTGAACCAAACTCAATTCCAAGAGATGTTTTACCACTTTCAATTTGATTTATCATATTTCACCTAAAAAAAAAGGGGATATTATACCCCTTTGCGTAGTTTATATAGTTCCTCTATCGCAAGAGCATATTTTGTTGATGCTTCTTGATCTGTAAAGGCAATGCGATATGAATGTGCTGAATCATACAACTCTAATGCTTTGCCAGGATTGGGGTCAACACTTTCGAGATTCTTGAGAGCGAATTCAATTTTCTTCAATTCATCCTCAACAGGCTCCGTTTCGCCATCAGTATCAAGCTTAAAATCAAACTTGCTTACACCAAACTCGCTTACCATGTTCTTTGGTCTTACATCGCTATTGGATACAAATAGCAATCTTTCCTTATCCATACTTATAGTGCCACTTGTAATAAAACGATAATTGCAAATTTCTGGTTTTTCTACAAACAAGGCTGCTGGATGCTCAAGATAGAAATCATCCTTTTTTACTTCTTCCTTTACGAGTTCGCGTTCCTCATCATACCAGATATCAATTCTCTCTGGACAAACAGAATCATCTCCAACCGGAATAAGTCTTCCATCATTGCTATAATAGACTTCATTATCGCAATTTGTGCATTTGAGTGTATTGCCAAATGTAACTTGTTTGAACTCCTCACCACACTTTGGACAGCGATAAAGAACTCTCTCCAAACCTTCAGCATACTTTCTGCCCTTAAAAATGATGTTATTCTCAATTTGATATATGTGGTCGTTGAACTCCAATGCCTTAACAAGCCCTTGATGAAGCTCATCAGCAGACAATGTCTTAACTTGTTCTGCCGTGTAAAGTAAATCACACTTGGTGACAATCTTGCCAAGCCTACCGGTATATCCCCATTTTGGACGAGTTAGCCCTGCACCACTCGTGTTGCATACAGCAACTGGATAACCAAGGAATTTCATCAACTTGCCATTAGCTTTTGGAATCAAGCCTGATTTACCACTATTGCTTGATTGCCCCTCTGGACAAAGTGCAACAGATATGCCAGAGTCCATATATTTTTTGATTTTTCTTACACAGCCAAGGTCAACGACATATTGCTTTTTGGTAATCTCCTTTGCTGCCTTGATTAGCTTTGCAAGAATGGGTGTAGAATAAAGCAAGTTTTCAGCTACTACAAAAGCTATCTTCTTTCCCACAAAAGGTGGTGAGAAAAACACAAAATCAAATGCTGATGCATGGTTGCAAAGTACCAACATCGGGCCTTGCTTTTTTGCTTGTTTGAATGCTTCGCTCTGAATTGATTTTCCCCTAAAAAATGCCCTTGCAACAAAGCAAACAGTCATAAATACTGCATTGCAAAACCAAGGGAATTTTACATTTTTATTTTTATCATTAGTAATTTTACTCATAGTATATTTATTATACACTATATGCGTGCAAAGGTCAATCCTTAATTTTATCTTTTAATTGTTTAATTTATGTATTGTTTGGGCTACATTACTCCTATATAAGTATCCTATTATTCTATTAAATCGTATGTTTACATGTTCTTGATTTATAAAGCTCTTCTATTGCAAGAGCATATTCTGTTGCCATTTTTTCTTTTGTGAACACAAACCTATAAGAGTGTTTTGCATCGTAAAATTCAAGCGACACTCCTGGATTAAATGCACAGCTTTCATTGTTCCTGATACTAATTGAAAACTTTTTGAATTCTTCTTCTACTGCTTCCATCTTTCCATTCTTAACACTAATATCAAATGTGCCAATGCCATATTTACTTTTTATGTTTGCAGGGCGCAGTTCTTCACCAGAGCAAAATGAGATATTTTCCTTGTCCAATATTAGTTTTCCTTTTGCAATATATTTGTAACTTGCGCTCTCTGGTTTTTCGATAAATAATATTACCTCACCACTCAACATAAAGTCTTTATCAAGCAGTTTTTTTCTCATATTTTCTCTTTGCCACTCATACCATAAGTCCACCCTTTTAAGAGTATATGAGTTGTCATCTAACCCCACTAACTGCCCTCTTTTTGTATACTCTACCGCATTACCACAATATCTACATTTTATGATTTTTCCTTTACTTTCCATTGTGTATTTTTTACCACATTTTGGACATTGATATAGTAGTTTTTCTATCCCTTCAGCATATCTTCTCCCCTTAAATTTAATATCGTTTTCTAATTGATAAGTGTGCTCATTAAACTCAAGCGCTTTTACAAGTCCAGTATATATTTGATTTATATCGAGATCCTTAACTTCATTTTCTGAAAACAATATATCACACTCTGTACTTACTTTTCCTCGTCTTGCAGTATAGCTCCACTTTGGCCTTGAAAGTCCTGCTCCAAGAGTGCGACATACAGCAACTGGATAGCCTAAAAATTTAATTAGTTTTGCTGTTGCCATCGTTATTACGCCAGTTTTCCCGGACGATGAGACCTGTCCTTCGGGACACAGCGCAACAGAAATGCCAGCATCCAAGTATTTTTTTATTTTACGCACGCATTGGATATCTGCAACATACTGCTTTTTCGTTATTTCCTTTGCTTTCCTTATGATTTTTGCAAGAAATGGTGTTGAATACAACATGTTTTCTGCTACCACAAAAGCTATTTTCTTACCAAAAAAAGGTGGCGAGAAAAACATAAAATCAAATGATGATGCATGATTGCACACCACAAGCATAGGCCCACTATTTTTGGCTTTTTTGAAAGCATCACTCTTTGATGCACTACCATTAAACAAAAGCCTTCCTATAAAGCATATCATCATAAATAGAGAATAATAAAACCAAGGGAACTTTATTTGAGATTTATTTTTATCCATACTTATCAATATAATGTTAAGTACATGCTCAAAAATGTTGTTTTTTGTGGATAGATAAGGTAAATTGACAAAAAGAAAATATGTTTTCAACATATTTGGGTATTGATTAATAGTCCGTTTCATGCTAAAATATCATTAACCAAATTTTGGATTTTTCCATACTTACTAAAGATAGGGATTAGCATATGAAAAAAGCCTTTCTTGCCGTTGTAATCGCAGTAACTCTTGCAACCTTCATAGCAGGCTTTTTTACTACGCAATCTTATAGCGATGAGTATGCCTATCTATTTGTGTATTTTGAAGGTAACGAGGAGCTTCTTGCAGATGGCACAAGACCTGTTGAAGAAGCAATTTTTTACGCTCTTTCAAGAGATGGATACAACTATACAGCTCTAAACGACAACAAACCTGTTCTCTTGTCCAACTCTGGCACAGGTGGTGTGCGTGATCCATTCATATTCAAAGCAGAAGATGGCGACTACATTATGCTTGCAACAGATATGCACGCTCGCTATGGCTGGAGAAGTAACTATTCTATCATCACATGGCGATCAAAAGATTTGATTTCTTGGGAAGAGGAAACCATTATTCCACTTGCAGGATCCTATACTCTCCTTGATGAAGCAACTGCTGCATGGGCGCCACAAGCTATTTACGACCACGAAAAAGGCGAGTACCTTGTGTATTTTAGCGCCGACAAGCCCTATCAATTTTATCGTAGGACACCAGACAACGGATACAAATGTATATATTCATTCTATACAAAAGACTTCAAAACACCCACAAGTGAGCCACAAATTTTCTTTGAAATTTTAGGCGAAGATATTATTGATG
>JAFXIB010000043.1 GCA_017533505.1 Clostridia bacterium
TGAAACTGTTGAGTTTAACCACGATACCATTGCAAAACGACTAAAAGAACTTGCATATCTAACAAAGGGTGTAACCTTTACCTTTACCGATATGCAACGCATAGATGAAAATGGCGAGCCATCATTTGATAGATTTTTCTTTAAGGGTGGCATAGTTGACTTTGTCAAAAATGTCAACGAACACAACAACAAGCGTTCCGAAAAGATTATATATGTAGAGGCAAAAGACTCCGAAAAGAAGTTCCAAGTTCAAGTTGCAATACAATATACCGACAAGCCAGAGGACGAAATCGTATCATATGTAAACAATATTCCCACACACGAAGGTGGCACGCACGAAACTGGCTTTAAGCTTGCATTCACAAAGGCTCTCAATGAGTTTGTCAAAAAGAACAATCTTCTCAAAGCGAAGGATACCCCACCATCAGGTGATGACTATCGTGATGGTATGACTGCTATTATCAGCGTAAGAATGCAGAACATGCAGTTTGAAGGTCAAACCAAAACAAAGCTTGGCAACCCCGAAGTTAAAGGTTGGGTAGATAGTCTTGTATACGAACAATTGAGTCTTTTCTTTGCTGAAAAGAAGAACAAAGACCTTGGCACTATGATTTTTAAGATTGGTGTAAACACATCAAAAATGCGTAGTGAAGAAAAGAAGTTCAAGGAAGCAATTCGTTCCAAGAATTCAATGACAGGTCAAGTGCTTGCAGGCAAGCTTTCATCATGTTCTGGCAGAGATTATAGTCGCAACGAGCTATTTATCGTAGAAGGTGACTCTGCAGGTGGCTCTGCAAAGCAGGGCAGAGATCCCAAGTTCCAAGCAGTATTGCCATTAAGAGGTAAGCCTCTTAACACTATGAAGAGTCATAGGACAGCGATACTCCAAAACGAAGAAATTCAAACCATCATATATGCACTTGGCACAGATTTTGACAAGAGTTTTGATATCAAAAATCTCAAGTATGACAAGATTATTATTCTTGCTGATGCTGACCACGATGGAGAGCATATTAGATGTTTGTTGTTGACATTCTTCTATCAGCACATGCGCCCACTCATTGAAGAAGGCCATGTATATCTTGGAATGCCACCACTATACAAAGTAGAGCAAAAGAAGACAGGCTTCAAAAAGTATGCCTACAACGACAATGAGCTTGAAAGCATACTCAAAGAAGTCAAGGGAGCATATCATTTGCAACGCTACAAAGGTCTTGGTGAAATGAACTACGATCAATTGCGTGATACTACCCTTAAACCAGGTAGTAGGACATTGACAAGGGTTACCATAGATGATTTTGAGTCAGCGAGCAAAATGGTATCCTTATGGATGGGTGACGATGCTGATGCAAGGCAGACATACATCAATGCCAATGCAAACTTCAACAAAGAAGACACCTTTAAGACCAAATTTGGAGGCTAAAAATGGCAAGAGCAAAAGGAACACAACTAACATTAAATTTAGAAAACAATGTTCTGGAAAGGTCATTGGAAGCCGTTATGCCGGAATCAATGATGATATATTCCGAGCATATCATTTTAGATAGATCTTTGCCAAGGGTTGAGGACGGATTAAAACCCGTTCAACGCAGAATTTTATATACCATGCACAATCTCAAGATGGGACCACAAAGCGAGTATAAAAAGAGTGCTCGTATTGTTGGTGATTGTATGGGTAAGTATCACCCACACGGAGATAGTTCAATTTATGGTGCGATGGTTAGAATGGCGCAAGATTTCAGCATGCGCATGCCCCTTGTGGATGGACAAGGAAACTTTGGTACAGCAATGGGTGATGGACCTGCGGCGATGCGTTACACCGAGGCAAGGCTGGAAGCCCTTACGATGGAGCTTCTTCGCGATATAGACAAAAACACAGTCAGCTGGTCCAAGAACTTTGACGATACTTTGGACGAGCCAGACATTTTGCCAGGCAGATTCCCCAATTTGTTGGTCAATGGTGCAACGGGTATTGCAATTGGTTTTTCAATGAACATTCCCCCACACAATCTAACTGAAGTTATAGATGGATGTGTGGCACTTATTGATAACCCAAGGATGAAACTTGATGAACTTCTCACCATAATCAAAGGACCTGATTTCCCAGCAGGTGGATTCTTGGTAGGTGGACAAGATTTATACAACATTTATGAAACTGGACAAGGCAAAATTGTTCTTCGCGGTAGGGCTGAAATTGAAAATGAAGGCTCATCACAAAATATTGTAATAACCGAAGTTCCATGGGGTATAAATCCAAAGGATAAGATTATCAAGCGTATTTATGATTTGCGCGAAAAGAACAAAGAGTTATATGGCAATGTAGTTGATGTATTTGATGAGTCAGATGGTACAGGACTACGCATTGTTGTCAAACTAAAAAAGGGCGAAGATGCAGTTAGGGTTTTAGATGGACTTTATAAGAACACCGACCTACAATGTAATTTCCCAGTTAACATGGTAGCGATAGCAGATGGCAAGCCACGCCAACTTGGCTTGATTCCAATGCTCAAGTATTATCTCAACTATCAAAAGAGTGTTATTTACAAGCGTAGCAAGTTTGATCTTAATGTTGCAGAAAAGCGTGCTGAAGTATTGGAAGGTTATCGCATCATAATGCCTAATATTGATGAAGTTATTGCTATCATCAGAGGGGCATCAACAAGAGCCGAAGCAAAGACAAAGCTACGCGAAAGATTTACACTTTCCGAAGCACAAGCAGAAGCAATTTTAAGCTTACAACTTGGCAACATCAACAAGCTTGATGTACACAAGTTCGAAAACGAACTCAACGACCTTAACAAGCAAATTGCAGAGCTTAACAAAATCCTATCCAGTGATAGAGAGCAATTCAAAGTTGTCAAAAAGGAACTACAAGAAATTCGTGATAAATACAAATGCAAGCGTTTGACCACTATAATAGATAGTGTTGAAGATCTTGACATCAAGCCACAAGTATTTGATCCTACCAAGAGAACAAACAAGCGTTGCATCGTAACAATTGGAGAAGATGGTAGCGTAAAAGTACTTTCAACCAGAAACTTTATCTCTGCAAATCGTGATGTAGAGTCAAGTGGTTTGGATGGTTTAACAAAGGATATACACGAAGTTAAACCTGATAACACGGTGCTTGTATTTGGCTCACAAGGAAACTGTTACAAGTTGAACGTTAACGCAGTGGGCGAAAAGCAATGGAAAGACAAGGGTGACACTCTCAATACACTCTATCCCACATTTGCATCAAAGGAAGAGAGGGCTATTGCAGTACTTTCAGCAAATCCGGATGAGCTTGACAATGAACAAGTTTACATTTATACCAAAAATGGTATGGTTAAAAAGAGTCTGTTCCGTCAATATTTTGTAGCCAAGGAAGCTTATCAAGTTATGTCCTTGAAGGAAGATGACGAAGTCATAGGTGTAGAGATTGTAAAAGAGAACTCCACCATCGTATTTGTAACATCAGACGGACAATGTGTAAACTCCGAAGTTGATGATTATCCATTGCATGGTAGAATCGCTGGTGGTGTAATAGGTGTAAACCTAAACACAGATGCTCATGTAGTATTTGCAGGACAAGCAGAAGTTGAGCTTGGCTTGGATGCAGATGGCAAGGAAGCATATATGCCACTTGGCGAAATAGTTGTTATAACCGACAAGGGCACAGGCAAAAAGGTAATAGCATCCGAGTTTAGTCCCATGAAGCGTGCACGCAAGGGACTTCGTATAATTGATATTTATGGCGAACCATATAAGGTAGCATTTGCATCACTTGTGTTGACACCTTATAAGTTAGCCTTTGTAGATGAAGAAAACAATCTCCACGAAGTTGATACCGAAGAAATTCGTATTGAACGCAAAGATACCAAGGGTAAGCCAATACTCCGTGGTATCAAAGTTAAAAAGGTAGTAAAGCATGTGGAGGAAATGGAGTAAGATATGGCAAAACCAATAGTTGCAATAGTTGGAAGACCTAATGTAGGCAAATCCACATTTTTTAACAAGATGGCAGGGCGTAGGGTTTCTATAGTAAACGATATGCCTGGTGTAACACGCGATCGCATCTATGTTGATGTTGAGTGGTGTGGTTACAATTTTACAATGGTAGATACTGGTGGTATAGAGCTCAAGAGCGAAGACCAAATGTGGCGTCATATTCGCCGTCAAGCAGAGCTTGCTGTTGACATTGCGGATGTTATACTTTTCTTTGTTGATGGCAAAAGTGGCATAATGGCAGATGACTATGATGTAGCACATATGTTGAGATGCACCAACAAACCTGTTGTGCTTGCAGTCAACAAAGTTGACGGCAAGGATGATAGTGTTATCCATGATTTCTGGGCACTCAATCTTGGCGAGCCCATGCCCATTTCTGCAGAGCAAAGTTTGGGACTTGGCGACCTTTTAGACGCAGTATGCTCCAATTTTGAAAGGAATGATGCTGATGCAGAAGAAGAAACACTCAAGATTGCTATTGTAGGCAAGCCTAATAGTGGTAAATCATCACTTACAAATAGACTTTTGGGATATGAGCGTGTTATAGTATCTAACATTGCTGGCACTACTCGTGATGCTATTGATACCCCATTTGAGTACGAGGGCAGAAAGTGTGTTTTGATAGATACTGCTGGTATTCGCAAAAAGAGTAAAGTTGAAGAAGATGTTGAATATTATTCAGTTATCAGATCAATAAGTGCAATTCGTCGTGCAGACATCGTACTTGTTGTTGTAGATAGCATGGAAATGCTTTCCGAGCAAGACATTCGTATATGTGGTCTTGTGCATGATGCAGGCAAACCAAGTGTGCTTGTTATGAACAAATGGGACCTTATTGAAAAGGACACCTATACGGTCAATAGATTTAGCGAAAAACTTAAGACAGATCTTAAGTTTATGACATATCTTAAGACAGTATTTATATCAGCACTTACAGGTAAGCGAGTTAATACCGTACTTGATACAGCTATGCAAGCATACGAAAACGCATCAAGACGCATTCCAACAGGTGTATTGAATGATGTAATAGGGGATGCTATTGCTGTCAACGAACCACCAACACACAATGGTAGAAGGCTCAAGATATTCTATTCATCACAGCCATCTACCAACCCACCAACATTTGTTATTTTCGTCAATGACGGAAAGCTAATGCACTTCTCATACAGAAGATATATTGAAAATTCATTAAGAAAGGCTTTTGATTTTAGTGGTACACCAATCAAAATTGTAGTACGCTCAAAAGATGAAGACAAGCAATAAAGGAGCCTTATGTACAAGAACTTAACTATTGAAGAACAAAAGAAACTATTGTCAGCCGAGCAAGAGAGATATTCTTCTTACAAGGCAATGAACTTGAGTCTTGATATGTCAAGAGGAAAGCCATGCAAAGAGCAACTTGATATCAGCATGGATATGTTTGATAAGATTACATCAACAACCGATTTCAAGCGCAAAATTGACTATCGTAACTATGGTATAGCTGATGGTATTCCAGAACTCAAAAAACTTTTTGGCGACCTTCTTGGTGGAATTTCAAGTGATGAAATTATAGTTGCATACAATGCAAGCCTAAACCTTATGTATGATACCATTCAACGCGCAATGCAATTTGGTGTATTGGGTGGAACACCATGGAACAATCAAGGCTCACTCAAGTGGCTTTGTCCCGTCCCAGGATATGATAGGCACTTTGCAATCACCGAGCTATTTGGCTTTGAAATGATACATATTCCAATGGACGACAATGGTCCTGATATGGACATGATAGAAGAACTTGTCAAGGACCCAAGTGTAAAGGGTGTATGGTGCGTGCCAAAGTATTCAAACCCAATGGGTATCATATATTCTGATGAAGTTGTAAAGCGTTTTGCAAACCTAAAGCCTGCTGCAAAAGATTTCCGTATTATGTGGGATAATGCATATATGGTACATGCTCTTTATGGACAAGATAGCATGCTTGATATCTATCAAGAAGCAAAAAAGGCTAATAACGAAGATATCGTTTATATGTTTGGCTCAACCTCAAAGATATCATTTGCAGGCGCTGGTGTAGCATTTATGGCTGGCTCAAAAGCAAATATGGATGACCAACGCAAGTATATGGGAAAGCAAACCATTGGTCCAGATAAGGTATCCCAATTGATGCATAGTTTATATTTTACTTCTGTTGAAGATATTTATGCACATATGGAAAAGCATGCAACAATACTTCGTCCAAAGTTCGAAGAGGTCCTTCGCATTATGGATGAGGAACTTTCCGAAACAGGTATTGCAAAATGGAATAAGCCAAGAGGTGGATATTTCATTTCTTGCTTCTTGGAAGAAGGTACAGCAAAGCGCACCGTTCAACTTGCAAAGGAAGCTGGTGTAGTCTTTACAGGCGCTGGTGCAACATATCCATGCAAAAATGATCCACATGACAGCAATCTTCGTATTGCACCAACACTACCACCTATGGATGAGCTCAAAACTGCAATGCATATCTTCTGTTGTTGTGCAAAGATAGCTTATCTTGAGAAGGTAACTGCTTAATAATATAATAGATAATCATAATTAAATTTAACCCACCGTTTATTGATAATGGTGGGTTTATTTTTTGCATATTAATGCCAAGATGCGCATAGAATCTACCATAATATTTTGGAGGTTGTCTATGCAGACATACGATATATATAATGATATTGCCATGCGAACAAATGGCGAAATATATGTTGGCGTAGTTGGTCCAGTAAGGACGGGAAAATCAACATTTATAAAGCGATTTATGGAAGAAGTAGTGCTTGACAAGGTTGGTGAAGGATATTCACGCGATAGGGCTCGTGACGAGCTACCTCAATCAGCTGATGGCAAAACAATTATGACCACAGAGCCTAAATTTGTACCAAGCGAAGCTGCATTGATTTCTGCTGGCGATAGTACGGCAAGAATTAGAATGATTGATTGTGTTGGCTATCTTGTTGATGGTGCAATTGGTGGCGAAGAAGATGGCAAGCCAAGGATGATAAAGACACCATGGCAGGATGAGTCCATTCCCTTCGAAAGAGCAGCAGAAGACGGCACAGAGCGCGTCATACGCGATCATTCAACAGTTGGTGTGGTTGTAACGACGGATGGTTCGGTATGCGATATTGCACGCTCAAATTATGTTGTTGCTGAAGAAAGAGTAATCAGCGAACTCAAGTCAATGGGTAAACCTTTTACCGTAGTGTTAAACTGCGTAAATCCCGAAAGTAAGGATACTTTGAATTTGGCAACTACATTGAGTGAAAAATATGGGGTATCCGTTACGCCACTTAACATATTGAATGCAACAAAGGAAAAACTCGAGCAAGTGATAGAAAATGTATTGCTTGAGTTTCCACTCAAGAGAATTGAAGTCAAAGTACCAAAGTGGATGCGTGCACTTGGCAAGGATAGCCCAATAATGACTTGGTTATATACAAAACTAAAAGAGGGTAGTGGTAAGCTTAAAATAAAGGAATTCCAAGGTGTTGCAAGTGATTGTATCCAAAGCGATTATTTTGAAGGCGAGCCTGATGTAGAAGTAAATTCAGGCGAAGGTGTGTTGAATCTAACTTTCAAGCCAAATAGTGATTTGTTCTATAAGACACTATCTCAAGAGTGTGGATATGATATTGAAGATGACTATGCAGTTATGAGCTATTTAATAAAAGCATCAAATGCATACAAGCATTATGAAAAGCTCAAAGTTGCCATTGATCAAGTACAAAATACAGGATATGGTGTCGTTCTCCCAAGTATGGACGAAATGGAACTTCAAGAGCCCGAACTTCTCAAAAAGGGTACACAATTTGGTGTAAAGCTAAAAGCAAAGGCTCCGTCCATACATATGATAAGGGTGGATGTCGAAACAGAAGTAAAGCCCATCATTGGCTCTGAACAGCAGTCGGAAGATATGGTCAATTATTTGATGAGTGAGTTTAGAGATGACAAGCAAGGTATCTGGAATACAAATATGTTCGGCAAACCACTATCAAGTCTTGTAAAAGAAGACTTGGATGCTAAAATAGACAATATGCCTATTGATTGCAGACGAAAGTTGCATAGGACTCTCAATCGTATTGTAAACGAAGGAAAGGGTGGGGTTATTTGTATTCTTCTATAAATAAAAACGGACTCGTTTGAGTCCGTTTTTTCTGTTACATTTTTGGTGAGTAGTTTGGAGCTTCCTTTGTGACTGAAATATCATGTGGGTGACTTTCAACAAGAGAAGCACTTGTGATTTTGATGAATTCCGAGTTGGTACGGAGTTCTTCAATGGTAGCTTTACCACAGTATCCCATACCAGCGCGAATACCACCAACGAGTTGGTAGATAACATCGGATAGGGAGCCTTTGTAAGGTACTCTACCTTCAACACCTTCTGGAACAAGCTTCTTTGCATCTTCTTGGAAGTATCTATCTTTGCTACCTGCTTCCATAGCAGCCAAAGAACCCATTCCACGATAAACCTTAAAGCTTCTACCTTGGAAAATTTCCATAGCGCCGGGACTTTCCGTCGTGCCTGCAAACAAACTACCTATCATAACCGTAGATGCGCCTGCTGCAATAGCTTTTGCTATGTCGCCACTAAACTTAATACCACCGTCACCGATAATACGCTTACCGAGTTTATCTGCGGCTTCTGCGCAATCCATAATAGCCGTAATTTGAGGTACGCCGATACCTGCCACGACACGCGTAGTACAAATACTACCGGGGCCCATACCAACCTTAACTACGTCTGCGCCTGCTTTGAGCAAAGCCGTTGTTGCCTCGGGAGTGGCAACGTTGCCTGCAACGACGGGAAGGTCGGGATATTTTTCCTTAATTTCAGAAACTTCTTCTTGAACCATTTTGCTATGACCGTGAGCAGTATCAACAGTGATAATGTCAA
>JAFXIB010000044.1 GCA_017533505.1 Clostridia bacterium
AAGAGCAAATAGCTCTCACGCAAGCAGAGATGTTGGTGTACGACAGATATCAAAGTGGCCAACAAGACATTCTCTTCCGTTACAAGGGATATACATTTACACTCAAAGTAAATATTGAAGGCAGAAGGGTATCTTCTATTGAAGTTACAAAGGCACCTAACAAGTTGGTTTATGTGCTTGGTGTAGATACCGAGCTTGATATTACAGGTCTACTTATCACAAAGGTATTCAACGATAATGATAGGGGCGAGCAAAGTTACTTTGATAGTTTGTGGTCATTTAGTGGCTATGATTTGAGTGTTGAAGGCGAGCAAACCGTAAATGTAACCTACGATTTGGGCGACAGAATACATCAAACAAGCTTTACCATTGAAGTAGCAAATGTAAAGGTAAGCTCAATTGCATTTGATGAGTCACAACCCGGTGTTTCATCCTATGAAATTGGAGAGGGCGATAACAAAGAGTCATTCAGAGGTATAGCAGTTACCTATCGTGACGACATCAATTTGACATTCATTTACAACTATCTCAACAATAGTGGCGAAATGATAACCGAAATTCGCACCTTGATGCTTGATGTTACTTACGAAAATGGTACAACTATCAAGAGAGAGCTCAAGGCAAGCTACCTATCATATGACAAGAATGTAAACCCAGCTGTAAGTGGCAACTTCAAACAAACCATTCAAATTGCATATGGTGGTCAAACTACCACAATGAACCTATATGTTATCGGTAGAAAGCTAACAGGTATATCCGTTTACAGCAATCCAAACACACTTGCATATGCAGAAGGTCAAAGACTCAACAACGAAGGTGGATATATTCGCAGAGATTATGATGACAACTCCTTTGATATTCTACCTATGACAAGTGGTCTTATTTCTGTTGAAGGATATAAGATTAAGCCATTTGAGGGCGTACAAGGTGGCACATATATTGACCAAATTGTAACTCTAAATTATGATGGCAAAACCACATCATTTATCGCACGCACATATAGAAAGCTACATGCCGAGCCTACCATTGGTAATGCTATATTCAGTTATGGCGATAAGAGCACACCGGTAGTAACCATTCGCGAAAGCATCACGGGCTTTACCACACCAGATACTACTCTTGAGTATTTGGTTGATGGTAGCTGGACAGCAGAGCGCCCAGTATATCCTGGCACATACGCACTACGCATCAATGTAATTGAAAACGAGTATTATGAAGCTGATGTCTTTGAAGACGGAGCACTAAATCTCATCATCAAGAAGAAGGCTATCATCATCAAGATTGATGCGTTAACCAAGGTTTATAAGGATGTTGACCCAGCATACACCTACACCATTGAAGATGGCGAATTGGTTGAAGGCGACCAAGTTGAAGTAATTTTCACTCGTGAAAGTGGCGAAGATGTCAAGTACATCACAAGTGGTGGTCAAAAGGTTGTAGGTTCATACAACATCACAGCAAGCCTTGTTCAAGGTGGCGCACTATATGACCTTGCATATGAGCAAGTTGGTCTAACCATCACACCAAGAATTGTTGCAACAAATTCACAAGGTAATGCAATTGATGTTGACTTTGTTGTACCAAACAACTACAACTCCAATACCAATACTATCAAGTATTCAGGTCTACCCATCCAAGCATTCGGCGCAAAGTACACCGATGTTAGAGGTTATACCATTACTATTGATGCAAAGGATATCCTTTACATCAACAAGGACAATGGTGCTGTTTTAACAGAGCTACCAAAGGAAGTAGGCAATTACATCGTAAAGATTTCCGATAACTATTCATTTGCAGGCAATAGTTCAAAGGAATTCAGCATATCAAAATAAATTTAAAAACATACCATATAAGGAGGCTAAAACTTATGGACACCGAACAAAAGTACTCAATCGCTCAATGGGAAGAACCAGAACGCATATATGCGGATCTCAAGAAGCTCACTTCACAACCCATTTATGAAATTTCAGAAGAAGAGCATAAGCGTGTTCTTGAGCATTTCGACACAAAGTGTGCAGGCTCAAAGAGAATTGCAACCGAAGCAAAGAACTACATTCCTGGTGGCGTTCAACACAACCTTGCTTTCAACTATCCCTTCCCAATCGCTATGGCAAAGGCAGAAGGCGCATACATGTATGACGTTGATGGCAACGAATATATCGACTTCCTACAAGCTGGTGGCCCAACCATTCTTGGTTCAAACTATCCTGCAATAAGAGAAGAAATCAAAAAGCTTCTTGACGAATGTGGCCCTGTTACTGGTCTTTTGCACGAAGCAGAACTTCTACTCGCAAAGGAAATCAACAAACATATGCCTTCAGTAGAAATGTTCCGTATGCTTGGTTCAGGTACCGAAGCTGTTATGGCATCTCTCCGTATTGCTCGTATCGCAACTGGCAAGAAGAGAATCATCAAAGTTGGTGGCGCATATCACGGCTGGTCAGACCAAATGGTATATGGTCTCAAGATTCCAGGCACCCGTCAATTCCTTGAGTCACACGGTATCCCTGGCAGTGGTTACAAACTAACTGACGAAGTTCGTCCTAACGACCTCAAGATGCTCGAAAGAATGCTCAAGATCAATCGCCTAAAGGGTGGTACTGCAGCTGTTATCGTAGAGCCAGTTGGCGCAGAGTCAGGTACTCGTCCAATCAGCTTTGATTACAACAAGAAGGCTCTTGAACTTGCTCACAAGTATGGCGCACTCTTCATCTTCGACGAAGTTGTTACTGGTTTCCGTCTTGGCTTGGGTGGTGCACAAGGTTACTTTGGCGTTACCCCAGACCTCACCGTATTTGGTAAGGTTATCGCTGGTGGCTATCCTGCAGCAGGTGGTGTAGGTGGTCTCAAGAAGTATGCAGGCCTCATGGCAGCTGGTGTTGCTACTGGTAAGCATCGTGCATATGTTGGTGGTACTCTTGCAGCTAACCCCTTGAGCTCACTTGCTGGTTACCTAACCATCAAAGAAATCGAAAAGACCAATGCTTGTGTTAAGGCTGGTCAAGCAGGTGATAGACTTACTGCTGGTCTCAAGAAGCTTGTTGAAAAGTACAATCTCCCATATGTTGTATACAACCAAGGTTCAATCGTTCACCTTGAATGTACTGGTGCTATGAGCTTTGACTACTCATCATTCTGCCTACTCAAGTCTGTTCTTGGCGTATTGAAGAATAAGCCAATGGTAATGGAAAGAAAGGTAGCTATGGAACACATGGGTGCTGCTTACATGGCAAATGGTATCGTAACTCTTGCTGGCTCACGCCTTTACACTTCTCTTGCTGATACTGACGAAGTTATCGACGAAGCATTGAGAAGATTCGAAAAGGTATTTGCAACCGTTGTTAAGACTGATAAAGGTCTCGTAAAATAATAGGAAACAGGCTATGAAGAACAAACTCAAAAAGCAAATTTTAGAGTTTTGCAAGGAGATGGAAGAGGATAAGCTCGTCGTACTCGGCGACACCATGAGTGTTAGATGCGATGGTGGCATGCTTATCACTTCCGCTCTCAAGCCTATGGCAGAGATTTGTGAAGATGACATCCTTTTTGTTGATAAAAAGGAACCCAAAGATGAGCTTTCTGCTCTACATCTTGCAATTTATGGAGCACGCGAGGACATCAATGCTATCATTATGAACCATGCTCCATTCTGCGTAGGTATTGCAAAGGGCTCAAAGAAGTTCCCAGCATGCCTTGACGATATGGCTCAAATCATTGGACCAACAGCCAAGGTATCTCCATCAGGTAATGCTGCTGATGTTCTCAAGACATTGCATGGCAGAAATGCTTGCTTGATTAAGAACGGTGGCGTTATTGCAACAGGAAGAACTCTTGACGAAGCTCATACTGGCTCACTTGTACTTGAAAAGGGCGCTATTGCTTATGTAGGTTCAACCGTACTTGGCAATCCCGTCAAGATTAGTACATTTGATGCTTTGTTGATGCGCTTCATTTACAAGACAAAGTATTCCAAAAAAGATCAAGCTGACAAACAGGCTGAACTAAAGGCATAGGAGGGCGACATGACTGAACAAGAACTTAGACAACAAGTTAAAGATGCAGGCGTAGCTCTTCTCAAAGAAGGCTTGGTTCGTGGTACATGGGGCAACATCAGCGTTCGCGTTGATGACAAAAAGATGATAGTAACTCCAAGTGGCATGGATTATATCCGTATGCAACCCGAAGATACTGTTATAGTTGATATCGAGACTCTTGAGTATGATAGTCCCATCAAGCCCACTTCCGAAAAGAAAATTCACGCAGCAATTTTGCGTGATAGACCGGAAATCAATGCAGTTATCCACTCTCACCCAGTATGGAGCTCTGCTGTTGCTGCAGCAAGAAAGACCATGCCATCTATCACCGAAAGGATGAAGGAATTGGTAGGGGAAGATGTAAGAACCGGCGATTACGGTTTGCCCAGCACAAAGAAGCTTACAAAGGGTGCAGTTGAAGCGCTCAAGGGTAGGAATGCTTGCTTCCTTGCTAACCACGGCATATTCGTATGTGGCAAGACCATGGAAGAGGCTTTTGAAATTATGAGAGAAATGGAGTATTGCTCCAAGCTTTACATTGAGAATATCGTTAAGGAAGAGCTCGGCAAGGACGAGGTAACCGTAGACGATATAATCGAAGTATTTTACAAAAAAATTAAATAGTTCGGAGGAGAACGCATGAGTAAATTTAAATCTCAAGTCAACACTTTGGTTAACAAATTGTTTGGCACTACCCCCGGCGATGGCGAAATGCAAGCAAAAGAAGGTATTGCATATAGTATCGCAGGCTTTGGTCAAAACTTTATTTGCACCATTATCGGTAGCTACCTAACAGTTTTCATGACTGATGCTCTTGGCTTCAACATCGATGTAAAAGTTG
Organism: Clostridia bacterium; assembly: GCA_017533505.1. Classification (GTDB taxonomy): domain Bacteria; phylum Bacillota; class Clostridia; order Christensenellales; family DTU072; genus Stercoripulliclostridium_A. The sequence goes on from JAFXIB010000044.1 coordinate 4,876, forward strand.
GTGCTCTTACAGGTGTAGTTGCAGTTGCTGTATTGATGCTTGTAACTCGTTTATTTGACGCATTCAACGACCCAATTATGGGTTCAATAGTAGATAAGACACGCACAAAGTATGGTAAGTGTCGTCCATATCTTCAATGGATGCCCATTCCAATCGCAATTATGACAATTTTGTGCTTCTTACCATTCTATAAAGCCAACTTGGGTAGTTTTATTGGACTATCACTTGTATATGTAGTATGGTCTGTTACATATACCATCGTTGATGTTCCTTACTGGGCACTTTCAACTGCAATGACTAACGATACAACAAAGCGTGGCAACATGCTTACCATTGCTCGTATGTTCTGTACGGTTGGTGCAGGTATCGTTACCATTTTCGTACCAATGATTACCTCTGCTGTAACATCCGCATATAAATATGATACATTCGCAGTACGCATTCCTGGAACAATGGAAGTTGTAACAGGGGATGCTGCAAAAGTATTTATGGATAGCTCCAAAAACTTCCTTGGACAAGAAACTTGGGCACTTAAGGAAGGTCTTGAAGAGCAAGGCTACAAGATGATGGAAGGTCTACTAAATCCAGCATATGCAGCACAAAATGCAGAAACACTTCGTTGGACATACTTCATCATTTGTGCTGTATTGGTTATTCTTGCTATCCCAATGTTTTACTATGGATTTAAGCATACAAAAGAACGCGTTGGCGTTGCTGCTGATGGCACTGTTTCCGAAAAACCAAATTCATTTGTCCACAACCTCAAGCTTCTATTTAAGAACAAAGAACTTCTCCTTATCGTTTTAAGTGGTATCCTTGGTGGCGCAAGAATGGTTTACACCTACACAGGTGGTTTGTATTTCTGTAAATATGCACTTCAAAATGAATCAGCATATTCAATGCTAACCATGTTGGTTATCCCCGGTGGCTTGGTAGCAAGTGTTCTAACACCTTGGATGACAAAGAAGTTCAGCAAGAAGACAAGCTATATTGCAACACACATTCTTGGTGCAGTAGCAATGGTAGTTATGTTCTTTATGTGGGACTTCAAGACTGGCACATTCCTACCAGGTGGCTTGGTAGTATCAATCGTATGTATGATTCTTCTTGGTATCCCACAAGGTATCAACAACATCATGACCTATGCTATGATAGGTGATACCGTTGATTATCTTGAGTGGAAAACCGGTGAGCGTGGTGAAGGTATCTGCTTTGCAATGCAAACTCTCATCAACAAGATCGGTATGGCTGTAGGCGCATTTATCGGTGTTCTCGCTTACGCTATGGCAGGAATTAGCCCCTCCAACCCAGAAGGCTCAATGACAATCGAAGGTCTCAACAAGCTATGGATGATGCTTGTTTTAAGTGGTGCAGTAAGCTTTATCGCTTGCATAATCCCAATGCTCTTCTATACTATTTCCGAAGACAAGCAACGCAAGATGGTTGCAGAAATCGCCGAAGGTACCAACCCAGGCGCTGCACTAAAGAAAGAAGTTGCTGAAGTAGAAGCATAATTTATCTTAAAAAATCAATCCCAAGTACCCGTAATGGGTGCTTGGGGTTACCAAACAATAAAAAATTAAAAGTTTTGAACTTAGTCAAGGAGGTTAATAGACTATGGCAAACAAAGAAAACAACCACGGTGTTGCTAATTTTACTCCGCAGCAATCCATCGTAGTTACCAATCCCGAAGGCGTAGCAAGAAGAGAAACCTACGCTAATGTTACACCAGTTAACTTTGTTCATGGTATTCCTACAAAGGGTATCATCAATCAAGCTCCTGTTGGTAGAACACCTGCTGCTCAAAGAAGAGCAACAAGAAGGGTTACTGCATTCAACACATCAAAGCCCACTATTTATCGTGTAGCTATTGATGGCAGACCAAACAATATTGTTTTCCCAACCCCAGGCTCAAAGTTATACTATCTCAAATGTATCCAAACAGCAATGGGTTCATATCCTATTGATGTTGTAGCTTATTCCGTAATCAACAATAGGGCATATTTCCTTATTGCATCATATGATCAAGCACCTGTAAGCTATAGAAGATTTTTTGATACTGCAAACGAGTTGTATGCTCGTTACTTCAACAACAACTTCCAAACTGCAGGTTTCGTATTCAAGTCAAAGTTGAGAGTCAAGGAACTCAAGAAGCTCAATGAGATTTGTGAGTCAGTTTCTATTATTGAAAGTCAACCTTATGCAAACTTCCTAACACACAGCTGGGCATATCCCTTCAGCTCATATGGAAAGATAGGGGATGACGATGACGGCTTTATTGCTTGCCGTCATGCACTATATAGACTTGGTACACAAGCAGAAGTTGACAAGCTCATCAATGCAGGCTATGCAGAAGGTCTACGCACTTTGCCAGAAGATTTCTTCAACTTCCCAGAAATCGATAGATTTACTGCAACCATTGAAAATGTACTTATCGACTATGGTTGCTATACAAAGCGTGCTGTACCAAACTACTTAATGCCAAAAATCATTGCTGAAATCAACGAACGCGGTGGCTTCGAGTATGATAGGATTGCATCAAAGCTTGCTCTATCAAAGAAGGATAGATACTCAACTCTCGTTAAAGTTGTAGCAGAACTTGCAATCAACATGCATCAAAGCTATGATGAAAGCATCCAAGCACTCGGTGTAGAAATGCAAGATACATCACTAATGCGTGATATCGTTATCTTGATTTCCGATAGATTTGGCTACTCAATTGACCAAATCTTTGGTATGATTGGTATGGCTTACTGCACAGTTTCCGGCGATGGCGTAGTATACTTCAACGATGCATTCGTAGTTGAAATCATCAAGTATCTATCTGCAACACGCAACCAATCCGTTGAGTTCATTATTGAAAAGCTTGGCATTCGCAACTCATTCCAAGACCCAAATCGTATCATCAATGTAGTTGCCATGTGTAAATAATTGAGCCTAATAATCTTGTTTTTAAGGCCTCTTTGGGAAAATCCAAAGAGGCTTTTTTCTTGCAACAAACAATCAATTATGATTTTTGCGCGTGCATCACACTATGTATGTATGCGCGCGCACGCGCTCCCACGGTATAATTAAAGTAAAATGTGCTTGCAAATGCTATCAAATCGCGCGCGCGTATGCTAAAATAAACGCACATATATGTTGCGCGCGTGGGGCGCGTATTAAAGAGGCGTTATGAACAAAAAGCTTATTTTACTTCTACTCGCTATGGTTTTGATAGTTTCGTCGACTGTTTTCCTTGCTTCATGTGGGGAAGATGTCAACATCGACCACATAGAGATTTACTCTATGCCCAAAACCCAGTATGCACTTGGTGAATCACTTGACATCAAAGATGCAAGTATTCTTGTTGTGTACAAGAACAATTCCGAAAAGCTTGTTCCAATCACATCGAGCATGCTTTCTGGTTTTGATCCCAACACACTCGGTGAGCAATACATCAAGGTTTATTACGAAAACCATAACACAATCTTTACCGTTAGGGTTGTCCGTGCAAATGTATCTCATGTAGAGTTGGTTGTTCCAAACGAAAATCTAAATTACATCGAAGGTCAACCTTTGCGCACAACAGGTAGCTATATGCTCATTAGCTTTGATGACAAGTCAACAGAGCGTATTCCAGTTGCCAAGGATATGTGTTCAGGTTTTGATCCAAATAGACTTGGCTCACAAATCATCAATGTTGTTGGCTACCTTGATGGTATCGAATACACATCTTCATTCGTTGTAACCGTAACTCCTCGCGAACTCACTGGTATAGAAGTCACCACAGCCCCCACAAAGAATATTTATTATGTTGGTGATAGCGTCCTCGATCTTACTGGTGGTGAATTATTCCTAAAATACAATAGTGGTTATTCTGAATACATTGACATGACCGATGTTGATGGTAACCCCATTGAAGGTCTAAATGTAACTTGGGATAGCTCAAAAGTTAACAATCGTACATCAGTTACAGTTGAGTATGGTGGCAAGAGTGCATCTTTCCAAGTTGATGTAAAGGTTAGAGATGTTAGCTCATACGAAGTATTGACTCCTATAAAGGAACAAATGCAAAATCTTGACCTTGATGTTACCGGTGGAGTCATTAGAATCAACTATAACAACGGCGAATCCGAAGATGTAACACTTCCATCTGACAAAGTTGCATTCATTGGTTATGACAAGACCAAGGCTGGCACACAAGAAGTAGTTATTCAATTCAGCTATGGTGGTGTTGTACTCACTCAACAAGGCATAATGGCAATCAATGTTGCTCAACGCGAAGCTGTTGGCCTTGAGATGGTTGAAGCACCAGATATCTATCAAGACACAGAGTTTGATGTATCCGAGTTTAAGGTTTGCATCGTATATAACAATGGCGAAAGGGGCGAAGCATTTAACCTCAATAGTGGTATGATTGCTTGGGAAAACAATATCCCAGTTACATCATATGCAACAGCAGGGGAAAAGAGCTGGTACATCAATTACAGCACAGGCATCGACCTTGACTATAAGTTTACAGTCAAAGAACTTTTGGTTGTTGGCATAGATTTACATAACGCAGGCAATGTTATTGCATTCCTTGGTGGCAAGGCAAACACCGAAGGTGTTACCATGACTATCACTTATAATAGTGGTAGAGTGGACGAGGATGTTGCTCTTACCCCAGATATGCTCGAGTTTGACTCAAGCACAATGGGTGTAAAGCTTGCTGACATTGTTTATTCCATCAATTATAACGAAGGCTTTGAGCCTGTACTATCTGTTACTGTTGTAAAGAAGATTACTGCTATTGAAGTTGGTGGAGCATATCGTAACACCTACATTCTTGGCGAAGAATTCAATGCAACTGGCATGGAAATCGTAGTTAACTATGAGTTTGAATCAACCTCTACCACAATCAAGGAAAGTGATGTTGATTTCTATGATTCATGGTCATTTGCTACCGATAATATTCAAGCAGGACTATACTTCACCGAAGTTGGCGAACAAAAAGTATATATTAAGAACCCAGGTTTGGTTGAGCCTTATGCAATTACCGTTATGGTAAAGAATGACTTCAAAGAGCTTGGACCAATCTATCAGCTAACCGAAGGTCAATATATCGAAACCGATAATCTTGGCTCAACAATTCAAGGCTTGCCACTTGATTTATCAAGCTACTATATTATGGTTACCTTTGAAAGCAACATAGAGTATGTTCAACTTAACGCATCTATGGTTGACTACAATGTAAAGAACACCCAAGTAGGGGAGAGAAAGGTAACTATTTATTACCCAGACTTTGCAAGTTATGTTGGCGATGTAAGCAGAAAGTATGATACCACAGCAACCATTTTGGAAAAGAGCATAGTTGGTGTCAAGATGCTTACTGCTCCCGAAAAGGACATTTATTATTACAGCGAAGACAAGACTATCGTTGCAACCGACTATAAGGGTATTGCTTTAAGCATTGAGTATGATAATGGTACATATACAGCAATTGATGTAGATGATGCTATTGCAAAATCAAGACTAAACTTCATTTCAGTTGATGTATCAAACATTGGACCATTCGAAGTATCATTTAGCTATACTCATACAAACAATATTACTTATCCAGGTAGTTTCTTTGTAGAAATCGTTGACTCTATGCCTATTTCGGTAAGCTGGAACCTTGGCACTATACCAGAAGTTGAACTTACTATTGGTAGCAAGTTCAATCCTCTCGTATTAGGTTATCGCGAAAACGGAATACCTTATTCACTTGCAGACCGTAACATTGATATTTTGTCAGCAGGTAGCAGTATTCCTGTTCCAAAGAAGCTCTCTGATGTTATTGATATCATTACTATTGAAGGTTACAATGCAAACCAAACAGGTGTACAAGATGTAAGACTTGTTTATGGTGGCAACAAGGACCTTTATGTAACTGTTAAAGTTAATGTTAAGGAAAGACACCTTGAAGCATTGGAGCTTTTGAATGATAATGTAAGTGGCACTCTTGAAGTAATCCAAGGCGCACCAATTGACCTTTCACTACTTTCATTAAAGCTTCTATTCAGCGATGGTGCAGTAACCACCGTTCCTATGGATGGCTCATACATCAATCGTAGTGATGCAAATGAGGGTGGATATGATATCAACAACGCAACCGTTGGCAAGCGTGATGTTACCATTTCTTACCTATATGCTAACGAAAGCGCACCTGTAACACTAACAGTTGAGTTTGTTGTACGCGAAAAGAGCCTTGTCAAAATTGAAATCAACGACATTCCAAAGCAATACTATATTGAGCATGAAGAATTTGATGTTTCAGATGGTTCCATTATGCTTTACTATGACAATGGTTCAACCGAAACAAGACTATTGAGCGAAGCTACCATCAATAGTGATACATCTCCATATAATATTGATATCAAGCGCTTTGACAACAGCGAATTCACCGGATTTAGCAAAGTTCAACGCATTTATATTAGATTCAGCAACTGTGATACTTCTTTCAACATTTACATGCGTGATAGAAGGAACGCAGAAGCTGTTTATGCAGAAGAAAACAAATATTCCTTCACATATGGTTCAGCCGTAGAACCTACCATTACTTTAGGTGGTTATGAAAACTATGGCGACAGCGATAGGGATGACAATTATTTCGATAGTAGCGAGTACACCATTGAATATATCCCACAAGATATCTGGCTAACTCAAGGCAGAGTGGAAGGTGAAGACTACACCACATTCCCATCTACTGTTGGTGTATATACCATTGTTGTAAGCTATCCTGGCGATGATATCCACAATGCATACGAAGATGCATCCAAGAAGGTAACCATCAGCAAGAAGGTTATGTACATTGGATTTGCAACCTCATCAAAGATTTATGGTACAGCAAATCCCGAAATCAAGATTATTTTAAGCGAAACTGCATCTGGCTTGGAAATCAATCCTGACTTGAATGACGAAAATGTACTCAATCCATTGGACATCTTCCAAAATGGTGATAGTTTCCAAAGCGCAAACTTCAATCCAAATTACGAAACAACATATTCATCTGTTGCATATCTAATCAACCAAAAGGGCGATTATGTGTTGGTCGGTGGCGAAAGGGTAGCAGTAAATGCCTTTGATATTGTTTACTTGAACGGACAAAATGAAGCTGTTGATATAAATGAAGGCTCATCAGTAGGTAGATATACAATAGCTATTTCAAATCAATTTGAGTCTGTTAACTATCAAATCTATTATAGAAATTCAGCTTTGACAATTGGTAAGCGTACAGTTGTTGTATACGCACAATCAGTTTCTTACACTTATGGTACAGCTGTTGTTCCAGTAATTCCATTTACAACAGCACCATTTGTTGATCCTGACAAGGCTCCAGAAGATCAAGAGCCAAGTGGCTTATATGGCGATGATAAGCTTGAAGGAAGTCTCTCAAGAGAGAACAGCAACATCAAAGATGTTGGTGACTATTTTGTAACAGTTGGTAGTATAGAAGGACGAAACCCCAACTACGAAATTAAATTTGTGAACGAAGGGGCTTATGTAACCATCACTCCACGCAAGATTTATGTTAAGACCGATAGTATCATCAAGGTTTATGGCGAAGAATTTGTTGCTCCAAGTGTTAAGTTCTTCTCTGATCCTGCATGTACTCAAGAGTCCAACGCATTTGCTACTGGCGATAATATTGCATCTATCGGAAATGTAATCTTCTCTGATGCAATCAACAAGTACACACCAGCTGGCAACTACACACTTTCATGTATTATTGACGAGATAGGGGCAGGTGCTAAAAACTATAGTGTAAGCTATGTTAATGGCTATGTTGAAGTTTCCACTCGTCCTATCAATGTTACTGCTATTTCAAGCTCCAAGGTATATGGAGATGCAGATCCTATCATGGGATATAGTGTATCAAGCATTGATGGCGAAAAGGCATCGGGTTTAATCGAAGATGCAAATGGCTCCATTGAAGAATTAAGTGGTAGTTTGCAAAGAGTTGCAGGCGAAAACTATGGTGATTACAACATCACTCTTGGTACTCTTGGCAATGCTAATTACGAGATTAGATTTACTTCTGCAAAGTTCAGCATTTTAAGGAAGGCTCTCTATGCTTACATAGCAGATGAAAACCTTACCAAGATTTATGATGGCAAGACACCATCAATTTCAGCATACACCTTGTATGAAAGCCGTGATAGTGGAGCTACCGAGTATACAGCACAAGATGTTTCTGACCTAATCACATTCAGCTTTGATGGTGGTAGCAAGAACTTTGGTGTATATAGAGTAAATGTTTCCATCAACTCTAACAACTACTCCATAGCACTATATAACCAAGATGGTTATGCTTATAGCATCGAAAGAAGGGTTATCGCTATCACAGAAAGCGAGTACTATGATATTCCAAATAACCTTGAGTACAAGGGCTCTGCGTATAACTTCTATGCACGCATCAACCCCAAGGATTTGCAATATCAATATAATGTTGATGGTAGCATTGCAACTGATGATAACAACAACCCACTCTACGATGATCCAACAGTTACATTGTCTATTTCAAGTGCAACAAATGCTGGCACATATAGTGTAAGCGTACTTGAACTTGCAGACAAAAACTATGAGCTTGATACTACATTGAGCAAGCCCGTTTCATTTACAATTTTGCCTCGTTCAGTATATGTTGTAATCAATACTAATGCAGCAAACCACACCATTGAGCGTGAGTTCAACAATCAAGCTGCATACATCAGCGCAAGCGATTATACACTTGAAAACCTCATTTCCGAAAGAGATATCCCATATTTCAGCTTCGGTATCTACACAGGTAACAATATTGTGACAGCACAAGATGTATTGTATGCAGAAGATGGTAGCATCATCGGTTACGATATCCGTCTTGCAGAAAATTCAATTGATGCAAACTACATTGTAAAGCTCAAGGAAAATTACAAATACAAGATTGTTCCAAAGAATGTTGTTATCAGAATTTATGAAAAGTATCTAACAAAGTCCTATGATGGTACTGTTCCTCAAATCAGCGCATCAATGTTTGCTCCTGTAAGTGCAGTAACAGGCTTTGATAGTAACTCCGTAGCATTCTCATTCATCAGAGAGGGCAACGATGGCAGAGATAATACATCAGTCGGTAGCTACACCGTAGTTGTAAACTGCTCTGATAGAAACTTTAATGTTACAACCCAACAACCATATTATGTATACAAGATTACAAGTGGTAATGTTGCTGTATCAATCAATTCTTCCAGCATGGAAAAGGCATATGATGGCAAAGAATTTGCATTTGACTACAACGACTTGACCTTCTCTGCATACTATGGTAACCAAACCATCGTACACAACTTCCGTTATGGCGAAGGCAACTATGATAAGTTTGTAAGCCAACTTGCAGAAATCAATTCACGCGTAACAGCACTTGACTATCAATTGGCACTTGTTGACTTTGTTGAGTTGGGATATGCAAAGACCAACCTTGAGTCAAGCAGAAGCAGTGCATACTTGTTACGCATTCAACTTCAATCTATTGAAAACCCAATGCAAGCAGAAAATACTGCTGCAATGCTATCAGCTGTTGAAACTATCATTACAAATCTAACCAATGCTATTGATGCAATCAATAGTGAAGATAGCCTAACAGCACAAAATCTATATGGTGTATGTCTTGAGCATATGACAAACATCAAGAGCATTCTTGATAAGGAAGAAAGCTATATAGCATTCATCTTTGGTGACGAAACAGATAATACTCCTGTTGAAGTTGGTCAACACTCATTCGAAGTAAAGTTCAGCGATTACAATCGTACCTTCACCTTGCTCAACACCAACTTGAAGGTAACAATCTCCACTCATACACTCTACATAAATGTGAGTGATATCGTCCTAACTTATGGTCAAACGCTATCATCTATCCCATTTGATCTATTTGACCCAAGAACCGGCGAAATACTAAACCAAAACGAGTATAGAATTGTTGGTACTCCAAGTGTAAGTGGTACAGTAAGAAATGTTGGTAGATATACAGTATCTGTTGATGGTATGTATATCACCGAAGATGGTAGCACTCCAAGTACCAACTTTGTTGTTCTTGGTGGTGAGGTTGGAGAAATCGAAGTTGTAAAAGCAACTCTATCCGTCCAAATTCAAGATGTATACGATCCTACTACATTCGTATATGGCAAGACTGTTGAAAGCTCACAACTTTCTGGACAATATGCACTATTCAACTATAATAGTCTACCCGAAAATCCAAGTGATGAGTACGACAAGCAACTTGTAGCTGAAGCATATGCATGGGCAGAAGCAAATGGTTATGCAAACTCCAGCCATGCCGAAAAGATGCGTTTATACTTTGGTGGTTTGCAATATTCAGATGTATTTGAAGAAGTCATCAAGACAAATGCAGTCAAGTATAACTGCTACATCAATGGCGAAAGCGGTGCTCAAATCTTTGATACTGCATTGTTTGATGCAGGTGACTATAAGCTCAGCGCAACTGGATTCAAAGCAGACAACTACAATATCCGAGTTGTTGCAGGCACATTGACTGTTGCAAAGCGTGCATTGAGTATTTATACTCAAACTGGTTACTATGAGAAGGTATATGGTGACACTTCAGTTAAGTATATCTATACTGGATTTGTAGGCAACGATAACGAGCATTCACTCAAGGTATTCACCAACAATGGTGGTTCTCTTGGCTCTGAAGTAGATACTCTTGCAAACATGGTTTGGGAGTACACTTATGAAGAAGGTCAAGTTGACCCATTGGATGCAACCACAGGTGTTAGCGATGCTACTTATAGCGTAAGCCCATCAACAGGCGAGTATCTATTACGCAACTACACAATCAACTTTGGTACAGTAAATATCAAGGTTGTCAAAGCCCCATTGGTTTGCACATTGAAGTCACAACTTGGTGATGTAGTATCTTCACTCTATATGGCTATTCCAACGGAAGCAGACTATGTATTCAGCTATGAAGGCTTCAAGAATGAAGACGACGAGAGTTTGATTGCAACTGCACCAAAGGTCAACTTTATGAATGGCGCAACCTACTTTAGTGCAGGTGTACATACATTAGGCCAATCTTATATTGATGTATCAGCAATTGATCTTGCTAACTACTATGTTGAAGTAGAGCCTTTCCAATATGAAGTTAAATCAAGAAAGGTTTATGTAACTC
>JAFXIB010000045.1 GCA_017533505.1 Clostridia bacterium
AGCTACCTTCAAAGATATATGGTACCATCATTGGTTGAACGGAAACTTCGCCTGACGACCAGTTTTCGACCAATTTATCATAAATAATGCGCTCATGCATTGCGTGTTGATCAATGAAAATTACTTTATCAGCACATTCAATTGCAAGATAAGTATCAAAGAACTGACCTACGACTTTATAATTCTTTACGCCCCTTGCAAGCTCTTTTTCGTATACAAATTCAACTGGTTGAACTTCAGTAGAGATGGCTGGTTTTGATAAAATTGGACTTTCAACCGTAACAAATGGATCAATTTCCGTCTTTTTGGGTGCAATTGAAACAGCTTCCATTGCTTTGGAAGAAGATTCATCTTTATATGCATGCAATGGAGCATAGTTTGTATTGTATCTAAAGGATGTTGACTCCTTAACTTCGCTTGAATTAAAGCTGTTTCCACGCACCAAAGACAAAGCTTCTTCAAAACTCATGCTGGAGTTTGACTTTTGGCTACCCCTATCGTCATTTTGCTCCCCTACTAACCCCTCTTTTGCAAGATTTTGGCAGTTTTCGGGAGAAATCTCCGAAAAATCAGCAACCAATTTTTTTGTCTTTTGAAGCTCGTAACCTTCCAAAACTCGCATTATAGCACGATAAATTGCACCATAAACCTTCCTTGCGTTTTGGAATCTTACCTCTTTTTGTTTGGATGCACATTTACATCAACTTCATCAAATGGCATTACGATATTCAAAACATAAATTGGGAAGCATCTGCTCATCAATCTTGTGCCATATGCGTTTTGAATGGTTGCCGACATGGTTTGATCGGTAATAACTCTTCCATTGAGTATGACAATTTGGAAATTGCGATTGTTTTTGAATACATCAGCTGGAGAGATATATCCAGTAATACGCAAATTGTCATCACTTGGAATATCATCAATTTCAATCAAAGAATTGGCAATTTTGGGCATAAATACCGATTCAACAGCGCCTTTAAGACCATTTCCTGGTGAACTATATGTTAGCTTGTTGTCAATATAATAGCTGATAGCAACATTTGGGTTTGCAAGTATCAAACGGAAAATATGCTTTGTTACATATCCCTCTTCGGTACTCTTTGATGCCAAAAACTTATATCTTGCGGGAGTATTATAAAATAAATTGGATACCTTGATGGATGTACCAGCTGAATATGCACAATCTCCTATTTCAGTTTGACCATTCTTTGCATATAAATATGCACCATTTTCTTCATCAAAATACTTTGTGCGAATTTCAACTTCGGATACAGCTGAAATAGATGCAAGAGCCTCTCCCCTAAAACCTAATGTAGAAATGGTATAAAGGTCATCGGCTTCCTTGATTTTGCTGGTTGCGTGAGGCAAAATGGTCTTATAGAGCTCATCTTTTTGAATACCAGAGCCATTGTCTATAACTTCAATAGACTTTATGCCACCATCTTCGATGTAAACGGAAACATTTGTTGCGCCAGCATCAATGGAGTTTTCCACCAACTCTTTTACAACAGATGCAGGATTTTCAACAACTTCACCTGCAGAAATTAAATTGTAGATACTGCTATCAAGCAAATTTATCTTCATTATTTTTTCCTCTTGCCAACTGGTTTGGTCAATTTTTGTAGGTTGGATAATATGGTAAGCGCATGCAATGGTGTGATTGAATCAAGGTCTATATCGTTTATGATACCCTTGAGCTCTTCATACTTGCTGTCTTCTTGGAAAAATCCGATTTGGGCTGTAGGAATGGCTTCTTCAGAGAAGTTTTCGGCAACTTTCATGCTTAAATTGCCTTCTTGAGAGGCTTCTATTGAGCTCATAATTGATTTTGCGCGCTCAATAATCTTTGCATTTACGCCAGCAAGAGAAGCAACTTCTATACCAAAGCTCTTGTTTGCGCCCCCTCTTGCAATCTTATACAAGAATGCAATTTTGCCACCAGTATCTTTGATTAGAATGTGGTAGTTTTTGAGTGCAGGAAGAGAGATTTCGAGCTCACTTAACTCATGATAGTGAGTGGCAAACAATGTCTTTGCCTTGAGCTTGAGTGCAATATGCTCAACAATCGCCCATGCGATTGAAAGTCCGTCGAGTGTTGATGTTCCTCTACCGATTTCGTCAAGAATAAGCAAGCTCTTTGATGTAGCATTGTTGATAATGTTAGCCATTTCACTCATTTCCACCATAAATGTCGATTGACCATAGGCAACATTATCACTTGCACCCACCCTTGTAAAGATTCTATCAACCAAAGATATCTCTGCTTCCTTTGCAGGGACAAAACAGCCAATATGAGCCATTAGAACTATAAGGGCCACTTGGCGCATATATGTTGATTTACCAGCCATATTGGGTCCAGTTATGATGAGAGTACGACTGTCACTTGTCATTACAACATCATTTGGTACAAATGAATTGTTTCTCTTTAGTGCCTCCACAACGGGATGTCTGCCTTCTTTGATGACAATATCATCGTTCTTATCACTAACTTTTGGTCTAACATAGCCATTGATGACAGATGTTGTTGCAAGTGAATACAAAAGATCAAGCTCTGCAACAGCATTTGAGTTTGTTTGAAGTATTGCTACAACTTCCGACAAACTTTGCTTGATTTCGCCAAATAGCTTGGTTTCAAGCGCAAGAGCCTTTTCTTCTGCACCAAGAATGACTTCTTCCATCTTCTTTAGCTCATCTGTTATGTATCTTTCGCCAGTAGTGAGCGTTTGTTTTCTTTCAAAACGATATGGAACAAGTGGAATATTGGAGTTTGAAACTTCGATATAATAGCCAAAAACTCTGTTGTAACCAACTTTAAGTTGCTTTATACCAGTTGCTTCTCTTTCCTTTGCTTCGTATTCAGCAAGCCAGCGCTTTGCAGACTTGTTTGCATTCTTGTAGCTATCAAGCTCTTCGTTGAAACCTTCACGGAAAATGCCACCATCCTTAACGGTGATTGGAGGAGTATCCACAAGTGCAGACATTATGTAGTTAGCAAGGTCTTCAAGCGGATCAATGATTTCCCTTAATAAACCAAGTCGCATTGTCTTGGCTTTTTTGAGTGCATCCTTAACAAAAATGAGCTTTTTGAGCGAAAAAGCAATAGATTGTGCCCCTCTTGGAGAAATCGTGCCATATGCAATACGATTACATAAACGCTCTACATCATGTATTGACGAAAGAGCTTCGCCCAGTTGCTCACGCATAAAAGCGTTTTTGAATAACTCTTCTACACCATCAAGTCGAGCATTGATATCTTCTATCCTTGAGTATGGCTCGTCAATAGCTTTTCGTAGCGCGCGAGCGCCCATAGAAGTGCGTGTCCTATCAAGCACCCAATACAATGAGCCTACTTTTGAACTATCATATAAAGTTTTGGTTAACTCCAAATTGCGCTTTGTGTTGAAATCTATGAACATTCTATCGCCAAGTCTTATAACCTGGGGTGCGCGCATATGGTTGAGTTTTCTCTTTTGAGTGCCACCAATATAATCAAGAAGTCCACCAAGTGCACAAACAGACAAAGAACCACTATCAATACCCAAAGAAACCAAATTGTTTATGCCATAAAAGCTCAAAATTGACTTTTCGGCAACTTCCTTGTCAAAAGCATAGTCGTAATATGATTGTGGACGAGGTAGTTTTGTAAGAGATACGGATTCATAGTCTAAAACTTCGCTATAAATTTGGCTATCAGTGATAATTTCAGATGGAGAAATTGACAAAACGATATCTTCAAGATTTGCACTTGAAGGAAGTTCTCTAACATATATCTCGCCAGTGGAAACATCTGCCCAAGCCATGCCAACACCACTCTTCTTTTGAGTAAGCGCAAGCAAATAACTGTTTGCGGTGGCATCAAGCATTTCGTCGTCAGTGACGGTACCTGGTGTAATAACGCGTATAACATCACGCTTAACCATGCCTTTTTGATCGCCAGGTGCTGTCAATTGCTCACAAATTGCCACCTTTTTGCCAGATTTTACGAGTTTTGAGATGTATCCATCAACTGCATGGAATGGTACTCCACACATTGGAGCGCGTTCTTCAAGCCCACAATCACGGCCAGTCAAAGTCAAATCTAATATTTTGCTTGCCTCAATTGCATCATCAAAGAACATTTCATAAAAATCTCCAAGACGATACATAAGTATTGCATCAGCATACTTTTCTTTGAGTGCTTTGTAGTGCTCCATCATTGGAGATAGCTTTGGTGCTTTAGCCATTTACAATTTCTCCTATAAGCGCAGAAGCTTTATTTTTATCAATTCTAACATTTACAAACTGTCCAACAAGTTCCTTGTTGCCAGCAAAGTTGACAAGTCTGCCACAATCGGTTCTACCACATAACATATTGGGCTTTGGTGCATCTTCTACCAAAACTTCCATAACTTTGCCAACATATTCTTGGCTGATTTCAAGGGTAATTTTGTTTTGGAGTGCAATCAGTCTACCAATACGCTCGCTCTTGATTGCATATGGGATTTGTTCCATTTTTGCTGCAACTGTGCCCTTTCTTGGTGAATAAATGAAGGTAAATGCATTATGATAACGAACTTTTTCCACCAAATCCAAGGTATCAAGGAAATCTTCTTCCGTTTCACCAGGGAAACCTACCATGATATCAGATGTAATACCACAGTTTGGCATATACTTCTTGATTAAATCAATGAGATAGAAATATCTCTCCCTATCATAATGGCGATTCATTGCCTTGAGAATGGCATCAGAACCAGCTTGAACAGGAAGATGGATATTGTTGCAGAAATTTGGTGTTTCGGCAATCAACTTTATGACTTCTTCAGACAAGTCCTTTGGGTGTGATGTCATGAAGCGTAGACGGAATTTTCCTTCAATTTTTGCAATTTTTTGAAGTAAAGTGTAAAAATTGACTCCATCATTGCGATCTGAACCATAAGAGTCAACATTCTGTCCAAGCAAAGTAATCTCTTTGTAACCAGCTTTAACCAAGCTTTGAACTTCTTCTAAAATCACTTCTGGATCACGGCTTCTTTCTCTGCCACGAACAAAAGGAACAATGCAATATGAACAGAAATTGTTGCATCCGTACATAATATTTACCCATGCATTTGGATATGATGTACGATATGGAATGGTATCTTCGTTGACAGCAGGCTTTTCATTTGTATCAATATCAATGATTTTACCACGCTTACGATGTCTTCTTTCTTCAAGTTCAACTATCTTTTGCTCCAAAAGATGAATATTGGAAGTACCCAAAATAATATCGACAAATGGGAATTTCGTAGCAATAACTTCTGCCATTCCTTCTTGCTGGGTCATGCATCCAACTATGACTATAATGCGAGATTTATCCTGTCTTTTAAGAATTTTAAGCTCGCCAATGTTGCCGAATATCTTTTTTTCGGCAGTATCGCGGATACAACAGGTGTTAAAAACTATAACATGTGCTTGTGCTCTTTCTTTGGTTTCAGCATAGCCCATCTTAACCAAGATACCTGCAAGCTTCTCGGATTCGTGAACATTCATCTGACAACCAAAAGTTTCAATATAATAATACTTATTTTCCATACAAAGTAATTATATAATATACGCGCGCGTAAATCAAGTATAAATAAAATAAAAATTGCGATACTAAAAGCACTATGAAAGCCAAAAAAATCACAAAAATCGTTGTTTTAGTATTATTAATTATGCTTATTTTTATAATAGTAGGTGTCGGTTTTTATGCATTTTTTGCCACAAAAGACACAAAACTTGATAAAAACGCATTGGAAAGCAAAAATGAGCAAATTGTGCAAATCAAAGATGTGAATCTTAAAAATATGGAGTATAATTTTAAGCTCAAAGAGTTTGTACCCTATGAAAAAATCAATCCATATACCGTATATGCTTTTGTATCTTTAGAGGACAAAAGATTTTTTACACACAATGGTCTTGACTATAAAAGAATAATTGGAGCAAGCATAAACAATCTAAAAGCTGGATATTACAAAGAAGGTGGATCCACTATTACACAGCAACTTGCCAAGAATGTTTTTCTTTCAAGCGAAAAATCTATAGACCGAAAGCTAAAAGAAGCCAAACTCAGTTTGGAGATTGAAAAAAATTACTCTAAAGAAGAAATTATTACTATTTATCTCAATACTATATATTTTGGCCACTCTATTTATGGCATCAAACAAGCTTCAAATAGACTTTTTAACAAAGAGCCTATGGATTTAAGCATTTCTGAAAGCGCTATACTTGCTGGAATTGTTAAAAATCCACTCAAAAATTCTCCACTGAATTCTGTTGATAATGCAATCAGCAGAAGAAATCTTGTACTAAAACTTATGCTTGATCAAAATTATATCGATGAAAGTGAATATAACCATGCCATAAATGAAACATTTGAAAAACCGACCATCAAAGAGCAGGAAAACAAACAAAATATACCCTATATCCAAGTTGTGATATCAGAGTGTGCAAAAATATTAGGTATAAGTGAAAAAGATGTAATTACAAAAGGATATGAAATACACACTTACTATGATAAAAACAAACAAGAAATACTCAATTCTGCTTATTTTAGCAAGGATTTGTGTGTAGATAATGCAGAAAAGATGTTTTTGCTTGCCGATAATGTTACTGGTGGTGTCAGTGCTTATATTAGTAGTCTAAATTACTCTCCATACGAATATAGGCGACAATCTGCATCTACTCTCAAGCCCCTTGTCGCATATGCTCCAGCATTGGAAAAAGGATTGCTACCCGACTGCGCAATTCTTGATGAAAAGCAATCTTTTGGTGAGTATCATCCCAAAAACTATCAAAACACTTACTTGGGTTGGACATCTTTAAGGGAGAGCCTTGCTGTATCAAGCAACATTTGTGCTGTAAAACTATTAAATCAAGCTGGAAAGGAATATGCTTTTAATCTTCTAAATGAATTTGGTATTGCGCTTGACAAAAATGATGATTTGGCAACAGCGCTCGGTGGCACAACCTATGGTCAAACACCTATTGAGCTTACAAGGGCTTATATGACGATTGCAAATGGTGGGTTGAAGCAAGATGTTGCTTTTATTAAAGCCATTTATGACAGAAATGGAAGTCTTATATACAAACACAATAATGATAAAAATAGAGTTATTTCAGCTGAAAGCGCTTATTTTTTGACCGATATGCTCTTGGCAGTATCAAGCAAAGGTACAGCAAAGAAGCTCAACACCTTGCCATTTGATGTTGCATCAAAGACCGGAACTTGTGGCAATCAAAACGGCAATTATGATGCTTGGAATATGTCTTACACATCAACTCATACGCTATGCTCATGGTATGGTAGCGCTGATTACTCTACGCAACTTGATACAAGTATCAGTGGTGGCTCTTATCCAACAGTTGCAACAAAATATATATATTCATGCTTGCCCAAGCCCAAATCCTTTGAGATGCCCCCAAGCATTTATAATGCTGAAATTGACAAGTTTTCTTATGATAATTATCATATTATTGAACTTGCAAGTGAGAATACC
>JAFXIB010000046.1 GCA_017533505.1 Clostridia bacterium
CAAGCGTAGTAATCCCCGACTCGGTAACGAGCATAGGAAGCTCTGCCTTCCGTGATTGCAGTAGTCTCACAAGCGTAAACTATCTTGGCACGATAGAACAATGGTGTGGAATAACGTTTTGAAATAGTTATTCAAACCCACTATCTTATGCAAAGAATCTATGTATAAACGGAGAATTAGTAACTGACCTTGTAATACCTAATACTGTAACAAAGATAAATAGCTATGCCTTCCGTGGTTGCAGAAGTCTCACAAGCGTAGTAATCGGTGACTCGGTAACGAGCATAAGAAGCTATGCCTTCGAAGGTTGCAGTAGTCTCACAAGCGTAGTAATCCCTGACTCTATAACGAGCATAGGAGAGAATGCCTTCACGTATTGCGATAGTCTCACAAGCATAATAATCCCTGACTCTGTAACGAGCATAGGAGCGCGTGCCTTCTATGAGTGCAGTAGTCTCACAAGCGTAACCATCGGCGAATCCGTAACGAGCATAGGAGATTATGCCTTCTATTATTGTCGTAATCTCACAAGCATAGTAATCCCTGACTCTGTAACGAGCATAGGAAGCTCTGCCTTCCGTGGTTGTAGTAGTCTCACCATTTATTGCGAAGCAGAAAGCAAGCCTTCGGGTTGGGATTCTTACTGGAATGATGATGGTAGACCTGTTGTATGGGGTGTAAGTGAAAACGCAGTAGTAGATGGCATCAAGTACGGGCTAAAAGGCACTAACGCAATAGTAGCAGGATACGAAGGTACTCCTACCGAATTAGAAATACCTAGTACAATTACCTATAATGGAGAAACCTATAACGTAACAAGCATTACGACCAACGCCTTCTATTATTGCAGTAGTCTCACAAGCGTAGTAATCCCTGACTCGGTAACGAGCATAGGAGCTTTGACCTTCTATGGTTGCAGTAGTCTCACAAGCGTAAACTATCTTGGCACGATAGAGCAATGGTGTGGAATAACGTTTGGTAGTGATTCTGCAAACCCACTATCTTATGCAAAGAATCAATATATAAACGGAGCATTAGTAACTGACCTTGTAATACCTAATACTGTAACAAAGATAAACAACTATGCCTTCTATGGTTGCAGTAGTCTCACAAGCGTAGTAATCCCTGACTCGGTAACGAGCATAGGAGAGTATGCCTTTTATGATTGCAGTAGTCTCACAAGCGTAGTAATCCCTGACTCGGTAACGAGCATAGGAATTTGTGCCTTTGCTTTTTGCTATGGTCTCACAAGCGTAGTAATCGGTAACTCGGTAACGAGCATAGGAACTTATGTCTTCCGTTATTGCAGTAGTCTCACAAGCGTAGTAATCGGTAACTCGGTAACGAGCATAGAAGATTATGCCTTCTATAATTGCAGTAGTCTCACAAGCGTTTATTATAATGGTGATGAAACAATGTGGAATAGCATTAGCATAGACTCTTATTATTTAACCAATGCAACCCACTACTATTATAGTGAAAACGAGCCTACGGAAGAAGGTAATTACTGGCATTATGTTGATGGGGTTGTAACCGTTTGGTAAAAGACAAACAATAAATTTATAGCGCAGAGCAAAGGCTCTGCGCTTTTTTTAACCTATCTCTAAAATGCAACAGTTTAGATGAAGAACGAGAAAAAAAAGAAAATCCACGACGGGACTTTACTTGGCGTAAACGACCGAGTGGATTTTTGTGTTTTGTAAAGTTATTCGCTAAAATGTCGCGTTTTACTTGAGTTCGTTGACAATAGCTTCTGCTTCCTTCCAGCCTTCTTCGGAAAGTGGTAGGAAGGGCTTTCTGCAGTTGCCCATGGGGATGCCTTGGAGGGTTAGGATTGCCTTTTCCATTGCAAATACGCCATATGGTATCATTCTATCGATGATGCGATTTGCCTTGGTTTGGTATTCTTGTGCTGACTTGAGGTCGCCACGGTTGAATGCGTTGTAGATGTCAAGGATTAGGCTACCCATAAAGTTGTAGGTTGAGCCGATACCACCATCAGCGCCCATTGATAGGCCACCGATGAGCATTTCGTCAAAGCCGTTGTATACAACGAGGGGCTTTGAGAGATGTTTGAAGCGCTCAAGGTCAAACAAGTTTGCGCTGGTGTGCTTTACGCCGATGAGCTTGGGATTGTCAATCATTTCTTCTACGAGCTCAAGCATGCCACCAAAGCCGTTTGCGCCTGGGAAGTTGTAGATAACCATTGGTAGGCTTGATGCATTAAGGATATCCTTGTAGTAGCCCTTGATTGCTTCACTTGAGAAGCTAAAGTAGAATGGTACAACAGCTGATACTGCGTCATAGCCAAATTCTTCTGCCTTTTTAGCCATTCTGCAAGCAGAGTCGGTTGAGATTGTGCCAACATGAGCGATAAGGATGGTTCTGCCTGCGTTGACTTCGGCAACGAACTTTAGGATAGAAATTCTTTCTTCTTCGCTCATCATAACGGATTCGCCGGTTGAGCCACAAACATACATACCGGTTAGTCCAACTTCTATATTGCGTTCAACGAGAAGCTTTAGTGAATCAAAATTGATGCTACCGTCATCGTTGAATGGAGTTAGTAGTGCTGCATAAATACCTTTGAAGTCTTTCATATTTATATCTCCTTGGTTGATAATCGTAGTATACCCCCCAAAAAAAATATAGTCAAGCGAATGAGTGTAAATGCAAAGTAAATCTAAATCTATCGATTTATATTTAATATTGACAGCGTGCCCACGGTATCATATAATTTAAGTATAAAGATTTAGGAGCGGGATAATGACTGACACTCAAAATGTTCAAGTGGAAACTTTGGTAGAGGACTCTCAAAACATCAATTTGCCTAAGGAAAAGCAGGTTAAGAATAAGGAATTGATAATTTTCCTATTTGCTGCATTCTTTTATACCATGATTACTGGTATGGTTGGCTCATATCGTCAAGAGTATCTAACCACCTTTGTAGGTGCTGGGCTACTAACCGAGGACCATATTTCACTTATCAACTCAATCGTAAGCATAGTAGGGTACTTTGTATCCTTTGGTATGGCACTTGTAATTGATAGGAGCAGGAGCAAAATAGGCAAGTTCCGTCCTTTGATTTTGATAGTATCCGTTCCACTTGCTGTTGTAACATCACTATCGTTCTACCTACCAGGATTTTTGAGCGACAGCGCAACCAAGATTATGGTTTACTTCTGTATCCTATTTATAATCTATGGTGGCTTGACAAACATCGGCAACTCCGTCAACATGGTGGCAATGGTTATGTCCACAGACGACAAGGAACGCAACTCTATCATGAGCTGGCGCAGTATCGTAAGTGCTGTTGGCAACTCTGCTCCACTCGTAGTTGTGCTTGTTATCGGTATGCTCCGTAAGCCGGGCATCATCAAGAATGACGAAATCATGTACCTTGTCAGCGCAATAATCTGCTCCGTTGTCGGTATGATTACTATGCTACTCGGCGCAAGATTTATCAAGGAACGCACCACCTACGACAAAAAGCCCGAAAACCCCTTGAAGAATATCAAGTCAATCATCACCAACAAACACGCATTACTCGTAATCTTGAGTGAATTCCTAAAAGCTTTCAGAGGTCTTGCAAGTTATATGATGCCCTTCCTTGCAATCATCTACTTTGGCAAGAGTGGTCAAACCTTGTTCTTTGGTATCTGTACTGGCGTAGGTACCTTTGTTGGTATGTTTATCATCAAGGCCCTCATGAAAAAGTTTAGCGAGCGTACATTGTATATCGCATCAGGCCTATACTCTGTATGTATCAACTGCCTTGCATTCTTGGTAGGATATTTTGCTTTCAGCAATCCAGATAACATCTTCCTTACCATTTTGTTCTTCTTGTTTATGTTCCTTGTTGGCTTCCAATATGGCGCATCAAACCTACTACCCACCTTGTTTGGTGCTGATATTATCGAAGAAATCGAAGCCAAGACCGGCAAGCGTAACGATGCAAGCTATACTTGGATAGTTGCTCTTGGTAGCTCAATTAGTGGTATTATCGTTCAAACAGTAGCACCACTCATTCTACTCAAGGATAATCTCATTGGCTACCAACCCCACTACACAGATGCAACCACCGGCCTTACCGTTTATCCCCAAAACAGCCTTACAACAGCACTATGGATGCTTGCATTCTATACTATTTTCCATGGTATCTGTATGATGGCGGCGGGTATCCCATTCTTCTTCTACGACCTAACTGGCGAAAAGAAGAAAGCTGTCCACGAAGCAGCTCTTGCGAAACGCGAGGAAATACGCCTTGCACAGGAGCAAGAGAAACAAGAAGTAGCTTAAAACGCGACATTTTAGCGAATAACTTCACAAAATGTAAAAATCCACTCGGTCGTTTACGCCAAGTAAAGTCCCGTCGTGGATTTTCTTTTTTGCTCGTTCTTCATCTAAACTGTCGCGTTTTGTTCGCGTTATCTTATTTTAGCGAATAACTCCACAAAATGCAAAAATCCACTCGGTCGTTTACGGTGAGTCAAAATCCCGTCGTGGGTTTTTATCTTTTCCGTCGGCTTGCATCCAAACTAACGCGTTTTAGGGAATGATGAATGATGAGTGAGGAATGAGGAGTAGCTTCATTTCGCTTCGCTTCACTCACATTGTAAATTAAAATCTCTTATCCTTAACTTTTAGCTTTAGCTAAAAACTTCACTGCAAAATGCTCTATCCTCATTTTATTAAAATTCACTTTTGATGAATTTTAATAATAAATTTTATTCTCGTTAAATGGGTCTCCAATCGTAAAGTAAATTGGTATATAAATCAATACAGCTATCGCAATGATGCCAAATATAATCGTGCAGTAAAAATTGACTTTGTTGATTATTTCGTCTTTAATGCGTGGGCGAAGTAGGGTGTAAAGGCCAATCCCAATATATCCACCAGCAATGTTTGTGATTATGTCAAGGGTGTCAAACCAGCCAAAGCCTGTCAGCAGTTGTATGAGTTCAAATGTAACCGAAACCACAGCAATGATAGGGAAGGCATACCTTCTCTTTAGCATAAATGGTAAATATATCCCCATTGGCACAAATGCTACGATATTGAGAATCATATCGAGCGCTTGGAATGTGTAAAAAGAATAGGAAAATGGCACTATACCACGCTCAAAACGATATGCCACAGGCTTGCTCATGAAGTCTAAACTGAACACATTGGGTAGAGTGCACTTGAAGATTACTATCCAAACAAGCAAAAAGCAATATATCCCAAAGGTGGAGTATACAAGTGGTTTATATAGCTTTTTCCAATCAATGTTTGGTAGTAGTTTCATATATTAATATTTTTCCTTGTAAGCGAAGTGAAGCCATTTCGCACTAAATCAAGAGTGTTTTATTGTAGTCCAAATAGGATGATTGTTCCCACCATCATTAGCACAGGGCCAACCAAGGTTGCAACATGGAAAACGGTGTGGATATATTTCTTTTTGAGTGTATATAGTATCAGTCCTGCTACGCAGAAAAGGAAGCCTATCAAAAAGAATAGGTTGACGGTCAGTGTTGCATAGGGGGAGTTTACATTTAGTATGTAAAGGATGAGTAGTATGCCACCAATAACAGCATCTACAACCACGCCAAACACCTTAAATCTTACGACATCGTAAACACAAAGACAAGCATTGACGATTGCAAGAGTAAAGCAAACACCAATACCTATATAGTTGATAATATGGTCGCTGAAAAGGAGAGCAAAGGGCACGCCACAAGCTGTTACAAGGAAAGCTATATTTGCGTGGTCAATTCTTCTTGCCCAGCTCTTTTTGGGCTTATCGGTCAGCGCGTGATATACCCCAGAAGTTGTATAAACTTGCATGGCAGGAATACAAAGGAGTAGGGAAGCAAAAATCTCCTTTACCGAGCTTGCCACAACAAGAAGATAAATCATAAATGCAAGCGCAATAGGAGCCCCTATACCATGAGTAATTGCATTCCACAACTCTTCATTAGGGGTATAGTATCGTAGCCCATATTTTTCATATTCAGCTTTAAGTGTTAGTTCGTCAACCATACAAATCTCTCTCCACCACTCATTATACTCCACCCCCACCAAAATGTAAACAAACCTATAAAAATAATTGGTAAAATAAAAGCACTCCAGTTGGAGTGCTTTTTAAAGCAAGAGTTTATATCAAGGTTTAATCTTTTGTATCAAATTGTGCAAAATAACTTTCGTTTTCAATAACAAAATTTCTAATTGCAACCAAATAATATATAGAACCAGCAATACCAACTACACCACCGATTAATATATTATAAACAAGAACAATTATTGGCACAGCCAAAGGCTTTGTTGCTTTAATAATATCTTTGGGTTCTTTTTCCCACTTTTTTCCAAGATTATAGTCGTATATGCCAAGGAGTAAATTGAATACACCAACAACAATTAGTACCCAGTCAATTCCAAAGAACGAGAATGATAATGCGGCGCCCATTTGTAAGCAACCTATCACAGCCCATATTCTGCCATCAATTTTTATTCTTCGACAAAGTGTTTTAAGCAATTCTTTATCATTCTTTTGTGCAGTTGTCGTTGTAGCAGAGTCGTTTTGTTGTGTGGTAGTAGACTCTGGTTTTGATGTGATTTCAACATAGTGTTGTGTTACACCTGGTGTGCTTTGTGGTTTAGACTCTACTTTTGGTGGAGAGTTTTTTGGGAGTTCTTGCTGAACAGGTGTCTTTTCAGCTTCAGTTTCAATCACTTTTTCGGTCTTTTTTTCATTGTCGGAAGCTGTTTCGGTGGTTGGTATTTCATCTTCTATTTTAGTGCCACAAAATGGGCAAAACAATGCTTCAAGACCAACTTCTTTGCCACATTTGTCACAATATCTTTTGATTTGATAAGCCATTATAATTCACCTCAATTATATTTTTCTATAGTGTAAAACTTGTTTTCCGTTCCGGTATATTCTATTTGGTACAGCATATATTTTTGTCGTATCACTATTAAGTATATTTTTTAGTATCCAGCCCATATCTCTACCGGATAAAACGAAGGCGTCATGGTAATCGTATCCAGCTTCAACGTATTTGTTATGGATAATGCTGAATGGTTCGGGCCATGGCATATTATTGTTGCCAACCAAATCACTTAAGCAAAAAGTGGCGTTTGGGGTGGAATTGTTCAAGAAAGTATTGACAGCAATTAGTAGTGCATCTTCTATTAGTTTTAACTCATTTAAATTAATCATGCCTTTTGTCAAACAACTTGGTTTTCTTATTATTACTTTATCAATGAACATAAAAATTTCTCCTTTTCGATAGTTTATCTTTTTATTCCCAAATGGTAACTACGCCATCTACGTAGTGCCAATAGTTACCTTGTTCTGTAGGTGTGGTTTCACTATAATAATACCTTGTTGCGTTTGTTAAATAGTAGTTACTTGAACTTATAGCGATTTCAGACCACTGTTCAGTATTTCCCATATAGTAAACTCTCGTTAGGCTGGAGCAAGAATAGAATGCATCATTTCCTATGCTCGTTACGGAGTCACCGATTACCACACTCGTTAGACTGTCGCAATCATAGAATGCATAAGATCCAATGCTCGTTACGGAGTTAGGGATTACTATGCTTGTGAGACTACTGCAACCTGAGAAGGCATAACTTCCTATGCTCGTTACGGAGTTGCCGATTACTACGCTTGTGAGACTACTGCAATTATAGAAGGCAGACTTTCCTATGCTCGTTACCGAGTCAGGGATTATTATGCTTGTGAGACTATTGCAATTATCGAAAGCAAAGTTGTTTATCTTTGTTACAGTATTAGGTATTACAAGGTCAGTTACTAATGCTCCGTTTAGATATAGATTCTTTGCAGAATATAGTGGGTTTGAATAACCAGTTTCAAACGTTATTCCACACCATTGCTCTATCGTGCCTGTGTAATTAACACTCGTTATTCTGCAATTATAGAATGCATAAGATCCAATGCTCGTTACGGAGTTAGGTATTGTTACGCTCGTTATACAATCATAATTATAAAACACGTAATTTCTTATGATATTTACTGTGCTCGGTATTATAATATCTCCTTCAACCAACGTTCCATTCAAATATAAATCCGCACCGCGATACAAAGGGTTTGTTTCATATCCATCAAACGATATTTCACACCAGGAACTCAAATCACTAATGTTTACTCTTGTTATACTGGAGTTGATAATTGATATAGCTTTACAATCCTTATCTATGGTTAAAGTAGTCGCAGAATCGACGACCATATCGTAAGCATAATAATAGGGATTATTGTTAAATTGCATATATCTAACGTTATCCTTAATTGTGGTCGGTATATTTGTATTATTGAAATCATCACAATCCAAATCCAATCCGTCGGGTATAGTTACGCTCGTTAGCCTATAGCAACCATAGAATGCAGAACTTCCTATGCTCGTGACGGAGTCAGGTATTGTTACACTTGTTAGGCTACCGCAAGAAGAGAACGCAGAACTTCCAATGCTCGTTACAGAATTGCCTATCGTTACGCTCGTTAGATTGTCGCAATCATAGAACGCAGAACTTCCAATGCTCGTTACGGAGTTGCCGATTGTTACGCTCGTTAGACTGTCACAATTATAGAATGCAGAACTTCCTATGCTCGTTACGGAGTTGCCGATTGTTACACTTGTTAGTCTGTCGCAAGAAGAGAACGCAGAACTTCCAATGCTCGTTACGGAGTTGGGTATAGTTACACTCGTTAGACTGTCGCAATCATAGAATGCGCGTTCGTTTATTGTTGTAACAGGTAAACTATTGTGTGTTTCGGGTATAGTTATGTAATATGGCTTGCCAACGTATCCTATAATTACTTGATATCCATCAACTTCCATAAAATTGAGATATTCTGCGGGGTTATCGGTAAATTTTGCATACAAAGTATAATTTTTGAGTAAATCCTTAGAGAGTGTGAGTATTGGCTCCCCACTAAAATCAGAGTTTTCGTACCAACCCATAAAAGAACAATTTTCTTTTGTTGGAGTTGGTAGAGAATAGGGCAAAGAGTTTATATTAAAAGAAGTTTTCGCATCTTCTGGAAGAGTGCCACCATCTAAATTGTAGTTAATATTATAATTGATTATTTCCCAACGTGCTGTTAAGGTAATATCCTTATTGTAATTATAAATACCGTTATTTACAGTTTGATAATTGTCATAATCATACCAGTCGCTAAAGTTGTAGCCTTGGCGAGAGGGTGTAATAAGGGTAAAAATATCTCCACCACGCACGGTTTGAGTGCTAGTCATATCATTGTATTTATAGGTGATAGTATACGATATATTTTCGCTGTATTTTGCATACAATTCATAAGACTTTGTCTCGGTTAACTGTGTGATAGGCTCCCCAAGGAAGGAGGAATTTGAATACCAGCCATCAAAAGTATAGCCTGTGCGAGTAGGGTTAATATTGGCTATAGATAATGGTAGGTTGGTTTGGTTGAAAGACTCAACATATTCAGTTGGCATTGTGCCTTGACCTACATTGTAGGTAATATAATAAATTTGTGGCTCCCATTTTGCATATAGCGAGTAATCTTCGAGTGGCGCATTTTCGGGGATTTCAGTTAGTGCGTTACCACTAAAATCAGCGTCGACGTACCAGCCTTTAAAACTATAGCCTTGCTTAATAGGAACTGTTAGCCACAAGGGCAAGTCGGATTCAGTAAAATAGGCTTGGGCATTGGACGCAGGTGTGCCACCATCTAGGTAGTAAGTTATAGTATAAGTTGGCTCGGAAGGGCTGTCATCATCGGTTGATGGTGTATCATTGTCACTTGGCTGACTAATATCGGGAGTTGGCGTTTGAACTGCTGGTATAAAATCGCTTAAGTTTTTAACAAAAACAGTCGTATGCAAAGTATGCGTTTCATCGACATAACAAACCTCGGTATAATAATTAGCATTTGTAAAAGCATTTATATAGTTCAAAATCAACACACCATCTTTAAGGGTATATGTTCCTGCTTCATAATTATTTACTAATGCTTGATAGCGAGTAAATGTGCCATTGGAATTGAATATATAAGTAAGAGTTACGCCAAAAGAACTATCATAAGATATCCATTCACCCGCAAAATTGCTATTACGAGTAGGAGTATCGCATGACATGTTGAAAAGCTCACTTCCCTTGATGCCGGCAGATAGCACCTTGTTGTTTTCATAAAAATAAATTTTTTGGTCGGCAAATGAGATAGTGTTACCATCAACCGTGTAATCTTGATAAGTTTCGGTTTCACCATCTAATGTAAAATGCAAACCGTCTTTGTCAATAATTATGGAATAACCATTATTACCAACATATTCTCCGTAATAATCGGGGATATCGGGCTTGGTTAAGTGGTCTATCAAAAATTTAACGCCAACAAGCGCACCAATTAGGATAATAGCAATAACAACATATTTAATTATAGTTTTCTTTGTCATATTGTCCCTTAAAAGAATAAAATTTGAGTAAACTCAAATAAATTATATGTTGAGAAAACTCAAATGTCAAGATTTATATTGAGTTTTCTCATATAATGAGAATATGACGTATGGCGAAAGATTGAAGGAATTAAGAATAGCAAAAGGGGTTTCTCAAAAGGAAATCGCAAACGCAATAGGGGTGGATGTCAGCTCTATATCCTATTGGGAACGGGATATCTATGAGCCAAAAGCAAACTATATTGCAAAAATGGCAAGGTTTTTTGCTGTCAGCGCCGATTTTTTGCTTGGTCTTGAGGATGAAATTGGTAATAAAATTTAGGGGAAATTATGTTAGAGCCGAAAGGCTCTATTTTTTATTTATGGGTAGTGATAAAGCCCAAAATTTATTTGGAAATATTTTTTAAAAATTTTTCATAAAATCTATTGACAAATATTTTGAGTTATGATTTAATAGTAATAGTTACTAATAGCGATAACGAAAAGGAGGTTGCAAAATGAGAAATACAGCTCAAAGAGATACCGTTCTCAAAGTGGTTGAAGCATCTTGCGACCATCCAAGTGCCGAAACTATCTACACTCGCTGTCGTGAGATTATGCCCGAAATCAGCCTTGGCACCGTATACAGAAACCTAAAAGTTTTGGTGGAGCTTGGCAAGATAAGAGAGGTATCAATCCTAAACGCAGGCGACCGTTATGATAAAACTGTTGGATTACACGCTCATTTTCGTTGCAAACGCTGTGGCTGTGTTTTAGATGTCCCAGCGAACGACTTGGAGACGCTTGAAAAGGGCGTGGAATCCAAAACCGGATTTCAAATTGACGGAACCGAAGTGCTATTTGTAGGCGTATGCGACAAGTGTAGAGCCATATAAGGTTATAATCGGTTTGGGTAAATAAAATAAATCGTGCAGTATCCCAAACCGATATATAATAAATCTGCTAAATACAAAAACATCGAATCAAAAGGAGAATTCAATTATGGCAAAGTATGTATGTAATGTTTGTGGTTATACTCATGAAGGCGATGCAGCTCCATCTGCATGCCCCATCTGCAGAGCACCTGCTGACAAGTTCACCAAGCAAGAAGGCGAACTCACTTGGGCAGCTGAACATGTTATCGGCGTAGCAAAGGGCGCAAGAGAAGATATCATCATGGACCTCCGTGCTAACTTCGAAGGCGAATGCTGTGAAGTAGGTATGTATCTTGCAATGGCACGCGTTGCTCATCGCGAAGGTTATCCAGAAGTAGGTCTCTACTACGAAAAGGCAGCTTGGGAAGAAGCTGAACACGCAGCAAAGTTTGCTGAACTTCTTGGCGAAGTTGTAACCGACTCCACCAAAAAGAACCTTGAACTTCGCGTAGATGCAGAAAACGGTGCAACTGCTGGCAAGTTTGACCTTGCAAAGCGCGCAAAGGAACTCAACCTTGACGCTATCCACGATACCGTACACGAAATGGCTCGCGACGAAGCTCGTCACGGCAAAGCATTTGCAGGACTCCTTAAGAGATATTTCGCTAAATAATAAAAATCCTTACCCTTTCCTATAAAACAAAAAGGAAGCCCGCTTTCACAGATGTGAGGGTGGGCTTTCCTTGATTTAATTGCTATTTGACTTTGTATTTTAGTCTTAAATATGAGTTGTTGAGTGGGATACATTCTTGTAGCTCTAATGGGGCAAGGTCTATGAGCTCACTTTCAAAATGGATAGAAGCGCCGTCAATCAATGTGGCAGTATCCTTGCCACCAATCAGAATGGGCGCAACAACGATGTCAACATAGTCAATGAGCTTTTTGCGTAGCAGTAGCCCGTTCAATGTGCCTCCGGTTTGAATGGTAAGGCGCTCGCAACCATACTCACTTTTTAGTTTGGCAAGAGCAACTTTAAGGTTGAGTGACTCTTGATAAATGATACTCATATTGTCTGCTTCAACCGAGTAA
Organism: Clostridia bacterium; assembly: GCA_017533505.1. Lineage (GTDB taxonomy): Bacteria > Bacillota > Clostridia > Christensenellales > DTU072 > Stercoripulliclostridium_A. Next base: position 12,377 of record JAFXIB010000046.1, read on the forward strand.
GCAGGATGGTTTTTGTTGGTGGTAATCAGCACGAACTTGTCCGACAAGCAAGCAAAGTATTTTATACCATTTTCGGTTAGGTGCTTATTATCAATGATAACAAATGAAACGGGGGATTTAGCTGGCATAGCTCTATCGTTTACACCAATCTTTGCTTGAGTGCGCCCCGAGCCAAGCGACCACAAATCGGTGGTTTGCTCAATTTCGTAGTATTGATGTAAGCCTTCCTTGACGCCATCTATTTTGGGAAAATCTTTGTCCACATCAAGGTTGTCGTTTGCCCCTGTGCTTATTTTTCCGTCAACTGACATCAGCATAAAAAGTGTGGTGATTGGTCTCATTTTATAGTCCTTGCATTTGATAGCACTATTGTACCACAATAAATGCGTACTTTCAATGCCAACTTTATAGGAGTTTAGGTTTACATTACTATTGACAAATCACGCGCGTGAGAGTAATATATTTACATACTTTTGGAGTGTAAAATTTATCGTATGAAAGTTGTTCAAGTTAATACAGGCAGACCATACAAAGTACTTATTGGAAGCAATATTCTCGCTGATGTTGGTGCGCTTGTCAAAGAGGCATTGAGCGCAAAAAGATTGCTTATCATCACCGATGATATCGTAAATCCCCTTTATGGTGGCATAGTTGCAGAGTCCCTTGCAAAAGAGGGGTATGAAGTGGAGTTTTTTGTCATCGAAAACGGCGAGCAAAGCAAGTGCTTGACAGTTTATGGCGCAATACTCAACTATCTTGCTGATGGTAGTTTTACACGCAAAGATGCCATTGTTGCACTTGGTGGTGGCGTAGTAGGTGACCTTGCTGGCTTTGTTGCTGCAAGCTATTTGAGGGGTATTCCATTTGTACAAATTCCAACCACATTACTTGCCCAAATTGATAGCAGTGTCGGTGGAAAAACAGCTATCGACCTTGATGCTGGCAAAAATCTTGTTGGCGCATTCTGGCAACCCAGCCTTGTAGTAGCTGACACGGACACCCTAAACACACTCCCACAAAAGGAAATTGAAAATGGACTTGGCGAGCTTATCAAGTATGGTTGCTTGATGGGTGGCGAAATATTGACTCTACTTGAAAACGACTTTACCACCGATATCGAAAGAGTGGTTGAGCTTGCTGTTTCATACAAGCGCGACATCGTTGAAGAAGATGAGCGCGAGGGTGGTGTTAGAAGACTACTTAACCTTGGACACACCGTTGCCCACGGCATCGAAAAGCTATCCCACTATACCTACACACATGGTAGGGCTGTTGCATGTGGTATAGTAGCCATTGCTAAAGCATGCCTAAAGGAAGGTAAACTTAATGAAAGTGATTATAACAGGCTAATTGCACTTTACGATAGCTACAACCTTGACTACACCACCCACTATTCAATGGAGAGCATTGCCGAAGTAGCAAAGGTGGACAAGAAAGCCGAAAACAAAGATATAAATTTGGTGGTAATGCACGCATTTGGCGATTGTAAAGTTCAAAAGATGGCACTATCAGACCTTGAGGGGTACTTACTATGAAGAAGATACTTGTACTAAACGGACCAAACCTAAATATGCTTGGTATACGCGAGCCAGCTATATATGGTAGCCAAAACTACAACGCACTTGTTGAATACATAACTGACATTGGAAAGGCACTTGAACTTGATGTTACGGTAGCCCAAAGTAATTATGAAGGCGAAATTGTTACACTCATACAAAAGGCACTTGGCGAGTATCAAGGCATTGTCATAAACGCAGGCGCATACACCCATACTTCAGTTGCAATCCTTGATGCACTCAAGGCAGTTGCTATCCCAACAGTCGAGGTTCATCTCAGCGACATCAACGCGCGCGACGAGTTC
>JAFXIB010000047.1 GCA_017533505.1 Clostridia bacterium
AGATAATTGAAAAGGCCAATGTAGAAGTAATCGTTACAACCAACGACCCTCTTGACGACCTCAAATACCATAAGCTCCTAAAAGATGAAGGTTACGCCGTAAAAGTCCTCCCTGCTTTTAGACCAGACAAGGCTGTAAATATTGAAAAAACCGATTACTTGGATTACATCAAAAAGCTATCAGCACTAACTGGTTTGCCAATCAAAAATCTTGATGACCTCAAGACAGCACTCAAGAGCCGTCTTGACTTCTTCCAAGCAAATGGTTGTAAGGCTGCAGACCATGGTTTAGACTATGTACCATTCAACATCAAAGCAAGCTTTAAGGCAAAGGAAATCTTTGAAAAAGCACTACAAGGCACTCCACTCACCAAAGACGAAATTGATGGCTTCAAGACCGATATGCTCATCTTCTTTGGCAAGCAATATGCAAAGCGCGACATCGCAATGGAAGTCCATTTTGGTTGCGTACGCAACGCAAACACCCAAATGTTCCTTGCTCTTGGCCCAGACACAGGCTTTGACTGCGTAAACGACCAAAACAACATCGACAAGCTGTATGGTCTGCTTGACGAGCTTGCAATGCAATCAAAGCTCCCCAAGACTTTGCTTTACTCTCTCAACTCCAAAGACAATGCCCTACTCATTTCTATGATGGGTGCATTCAATGGCGCTCCCTTCAAGGGCAAAGTACAACAAGGTAGTGCTTGGTGGTTCAACGATCACAAGATGGGTATGGAGCAACAAATTGCAACCTACTGCGCTGGCGCTCCTATTGCGACATTCATTGGTATGCTAACAGACAGCAGAAGCTTCTTATCATACGCAAGACACGAGTACTTCAGAAGAATACTCTCCAACTACCTTGGCAACCTTGTTGAGCATGGCGAATATCCCGAAAGTGAACTTGATTCCCTCAAGAAAATCATCCGTGACATCTGCCACGACAATGCCATCGCATATTTTGGATATTAAGTCAATTTACCAACCTAACCTCAACCCAAAGAAAGCAATTATATAAATTGCTTTCTTTTTTTACACATTGACATATACGCGCGCGTGTGTAATAATAGAAAAGTGGGGAGAGGTTTTTTATGATAGAAATTATTAACTTAACTAAAATATACAAAGCAAAAAAAGGCGCACCCTGTCTTGCTCTTGACAGCATATCATTCACCCTACCCGATAAGGGTATGGTTTTTATACTGGGCAAAAGTGGTAGTGGTAAATCTACCTTTATGAATTTGCTTGGTGGGTTAGACACCATAACAAGTGGCGACATCATCGCAGACGGCAAAAAGTTTTCGGAGTTTACCGAAAAAGATTATAGCGCCTATCGTAATTCATATGCTGGATTTGTATTCCAAGATTTTTGCTTAATAGAGAGCTTTAGTGTCAAGGAAAACATTGCATTATCTCTTGACCTACAATCAAGATATGACGAGCAAAAGGTAAATGATATTATCAAAAAGCTTGACCTTGAGTCTCTCCAAGATAGGATGCCAAAAGAGTTAAGTGGTGGACAACGCCAGAGAGTAGCAATTGCAAGAGCACTCATAAAAGAACCCAATCTCATCCTTGCAGACGAGCCAACTGGCAATCTTGATAGCATAAGCGCCAAGCAAGTTTTAGTTACACTCAAAGAGCTATCTACAAACAATCTTGTTGTAGTTGTTTCTCACAACCCTGACGATGCAGAAAAATATGGCGACCGAATCATAGAAATTGCAGACGGCAAAATCCTACATGATGTTGAGAAAGACAACTCCATTCCACACGATGTCATCATTGGCGACCATGAAATTATACTCCCAGATAAAGGGCGTTTAAGTGAGAACGACCTCAAAAATATAAACGAAAAAATCCACAAAGGTAATGTTGTAATCAAGCAAGCTCCCCCGCTATTTAATGCAACAAAACCTATCATAAATGACAACAACAAACAAGCCGTTTCATTTGATTTTCCAAAAATAAAAATACAAAAAACACTTGCTTTATCCGGCGCATTCTTGAAGAAAAAACTTCCAAGCTTTATACTATCTGTTTTGATGGTAACACTTATAATTGTCATGTTTGGTTTGTGCCAGCTATTTGCTTCATTTGACGAGTATGAGACACTCAACAAAGCGATGAAGGAGTCCAAAGATGATGTTTTTGTACTTCAAAAAGGATATACATCAAAAGGATTTTTTGATACAATTGAAACCGATGGGCTGGTTGAAGTAGAAAACTCTGACATTCAAAAATTTTATGATTTGGGCTACAAAGGCAACATTTACAAACTATACAACTATGGCATTGCACAGGCTCACCAAGGCTTTATGTTGGAAGGTTGCATAAATGCTAACAACAAGACTCTATATAAGACACCTTATGCTATTGAAAATCGTGGTGTTCTTGTTTGTGACGAGTCTTTCTTAATCAAACAATTTGGAGTAGATGGAAAATTAAACTATTTAGCAACAGCATCAAATCAACTTGATGGTGGTATTATCATAACCGACTATCTTGCAGATTGCATCATCTATTACGACCCCATAAACAACCCTACTTATAATCATATTGTGGGCAAGCCATTTTTGGAACGCGCTCATATAAATGCAATTATTGAAACAGGATATAAGGATAAATATAAGGATGTTTTAGATGAATATAATCGTTTGGCATCATCAAAAAATCCCGATGATAAGCTTAAAATAACCGAATTTTCAACCGATGAAGATTACATTGCAATGCTTGAGTATATCAACACATTCCTTAATATCGGTTATAGTTTCAATCAAAACTTTGCTACCGATTCTATCGAATATAATATTCGAAAATTTACAAGAATTCAATCAGTAGAAATATATGCAGAAGGTGGTCAAAGCATAATGCTCAACGACCTTATTGGTTACTACGGTCGTCGTGAAAACCCTGTCCCCAAAGGTCAAATGCACATGCCTTATACAGTATACAACAACCTATTTGGCACATCTCTAACAGATGCACAAGACCCTGCGTTTGTTCCTCAAAAAATCACTCTTAAAAAATATCCAAACTATTATTCTGGCGAAAGAGAACTGATATACGAAGTGGAGCTAACCATAGTAGGACTTAATAATAGTCAATACGCTTCATTTTCGGACGAAGAAATGGAGCTATTCCGCGCCCATGATATTTTCCCCTATGCGCTTTACTTTGACGATACAAGCAATGTTGTCAGCCTAAATGCCATAGGTAAAGAAATAAATTATGTTGCAAACTCTGGTTACTTTAAGGCAACATCATCAATTACGGAGATAGTTGTAGTATTCAAAGATTTGTTCCTTCTCATTGCAATTTGCTTATGCATAGCTGGAGCGATGATACTAATCTCATTTGGCTTTAGCAATGTCAAAAAACGCCATTACGAAATTGGTGTCATGCGTGCACTTGGCACAAGAATGAGTGATATATCTCTGATTTTCATACTCCAAGTGCTATTTGCTGGCATTTTGATATGTGCCCTTTCTTCAATTGGATTATATATTGCCGTAGGCCTTGCAAACAATATTTTAGGTGAAAGCTTTATGATACTCCTTGAAAGTGCCATGCTAAAAGACTTCGAAATCCTAATTTTTGACCCCATCACCCTTGTGATAGACCTTGCCATTGTTGTAGCAATCACAATAATATCTGCATTTGCACCAATAATAGCAGTACACAAGGTAAAACCAATGCAAATCATTCGTGCCAAGGAATAAAGATAAATGCCACAATTGCCACTCAAAAGTAAAACCACTTGAAATTATTAGAAAAAAAGATTAAAATATAACTATGAAAAGTCAATCACGCAAAGGTATTCCCACAAAAATCATAGCACTAACAGCGATACTCACAGCCCTTGTCGTTGTACTTCAATTTTTAGGTCAGTTTATTAGATTTGGCCCATTCGCCATTTCACTTGTTCTTATTCCTATTGTAATTGGTGCAGCAACCTGTGGTCCCAAAGTAAGCACTTGGTTAGGCCTTGTATTTGGTGCAATCGTTCTTGTCAGCGATGCACAAGCCTTCATTGCCATCGATGTGGTCGGCACAATCGTTACCGTTCTCCTTAAGGGTGTGCTTGCTGGTCTGCTTTCAGGCATTGCATATAAGCTTGTAGCAAAAAAGAACATCTACCTTGCAGTGGTCATTGCCGCTATTGTTTGTCCCGTGGTTAACACAGGCGTATTCCTACTTGGTTGCTGGGTGTTCTTTATGGAAACCATAAACGAATGGGCACTATCATTTGGCTTTGCATCAGCTGGCGAATACATGATACTTGGTATGGTGGGTGCAAACTTCCTATTTGAGCTTGCAACAAACATCATTTTGAGTCCTGTTGTTGTAAGGCTACTAAACATAAGAAAAAAGACAAATTAACCCTTTTTACACAACAAAAAAAGCTCTCATTTGAGAGCTTTTATTTTTTACATTTCCTGGAAAGTTTCTTGTAGCGCAACAAGCATACTATCAATTTGCTCTGTGGTTATTATTAGTGGTGGCACAAAGCGAAGCACCTTTCCACCAGCAACATTTAGGATAAAGCCTTTTTTGAACATTCGATTGTATATATCCTTTGCTACTTCTGGGCTTTCCATCTCCACACCCACCATAAGACCTTTTCCCCTTACTTCAAGGATGCGCGTGTCTACTATCTTTTTGAGCCCATCTTTAAGGTAATTACCCTTAAAAGCAACCTCGTCAAGGAAACCATCTTCTCTTATCTTTTTGCATACTGCATAGCCTACCCCTGTTACAAGTGGTTGTGAGCCAAATGTAGTTCCGTGGTCGCCCGGCACAAATGCGTTTGCAACATTTTCGGTTGCCATACAAGCTGCAACGGGTACCCCACCACCAATTCCTTTAGCACATGTAACAATGTCTGGAGTTACGCCATAGTGCTCAAAAGCCCAAAACTTACCTGTCCTACCAGCACCGGTTTGTACTTCGTCTAAAATGAGCAAAACGCCCTTTTCCTTGGTAAGTTTATCAGCAAGCTTAATGTAGCTTTCTGTACCCTCTATAATACCACTTTCCCCTTGGATAGGTTCAAGCATAATTGCTGCAACTTCATTGTCTTCAAGGGCGTTTTTCAGAGCCTCTTCATCATTATAAGGAATATAAATACCAATGCCTTCTGGTAGTGGAGCATATGCCTTGTTGTACTTTTCTTGACCGGTCGCTGTTACCGTTGCAAGTGTTCTGCCATGGAAAGACTTTAGGGCAGTTACAATCTTAAAACGATTTTCGCCCTTAACCTTAAAATATTTTCTTGCAAGCTTGATAGCACACTCATTGGCTTCGGCACCACTATTGCCAAAGAAAACCTTGCTTAAATGTGTGTCCTTTACAAGTTGCTCTGCCATTAGTCCACGATTTTCGTTGTAAAAATAGTTGGATATTATGCTTACCTTTTTTGCTTGTTCGGTGAGTGCATCAACAAACACAGGATGGTTATATCCAAGTGCATTTACTGCAATACCACCCAAAAAATCAAGGTATTTGTTACCTTCGGTGTCATATAGGTAGCAACCCTCTCCGCGCTCAAAAGCTACATCATAAGGCGCATAGGTATTCATAAAATACTTTTTGTCGCGTGCTTTAATTTGGTCAAATTTACTCATATTGCAACCCCCTTTTAGGCATATACAACAAATTGTGCGAGCGCAAGCACTCCAATTGTTGCTGCAAATATTGCAAGATGTATTTTAAGACTCCACCTTACCCACTTTGCGTAGTCAACGGTGGTGAGTCCCAGTATCAAAAGAAGTCCTGCGTTGGTTGGGAGCAGTACATTTGCAAAGCCGTCTGCAAAACAGAATGCAAGCACAGCCACTTGTGGATGTATGCCAACCATGGCGCAAATATCATATACCATAGGCATAAGCAAAAATACCTTTGCAGAGCCCGATTGTATAAACAATTCAAACACAAAAATGAGAAGATAAATCAAAATGGTTGTACCAAATCCACCCCTATCGCCAATAAGATTTACGATATAGAATAGGATGGTATCCATTATGTCGCCTTCTTCAACGATATATCTTATGCCACCAGCAATTAGGATAAGTGCAACTGCTGGGAGAAGTGAAAGCATGCCCTTACCAAGATTTTTGAGTAGGCGCATACCCTTTTCTCCACACATAATGCAAGCACCGATACCAGCGATAACATAGATAGCAAGAATGATATACATTAGATAATCAGCAAGCACTGGTACAGCAATGGAAACAAGTGCAAGCACAACTATGAGTATCATCCAGCAACCAAACCAAAGTAATGCTTTGTTTTTGCCTTTGTCTTCCTTGAAGGTATCAACTCTAAAGCTAAAGCTCTTTTTGCGCTCAAGGTCTTGAGCATATACCAATGATTTTTGTGGGTTTTTCTCTATCTTTTTGGCGTAAAAATACAAGAAAGCCATCAAAATACCATATGCAAGTACAAATGTGAGCACCCTGAGTCCAATGCCAGAATACATTGGGATATTGCCTATTGTTTGAGCAACACCAACGGTAAATGGATTTACAATTGCAGCCGAAAAGCCTGCACAAGGTGCCATTACGCTAACGCCAAGTCCGACAAGAGCATCCCAGCCAAGAGCATATGAAAGCATAACGATGACAGGTACAAGTGGGATAAGTTCTTCAAACATACCAGCCGAGCTACCAAGAAACATCAGCGCAAAGGTTATGATAAACAAAAGAAGGTACTTCCTATGTCCTAACTTATAATTGAGATACTCAACCATATATACCAAAATACCACTATCGTCAAGGGCAGTAAAAATTGCACCAATGATAAGCAAAAGTAGCATAATAGCCCATACGGTCATGGAGCCTTCGGTTGATGGCAACAAAATCATAAATGGAGCAAGCAAAAATTGCCACCATTTTATGCCGTCAAGGGTGTTGTCGACTTGATATGTACCAGCTATAATTGAGCCATCTGCATCACGCAAAAAGTAGCCTTTGTCCAAAACAAAGGTCAAAATATATGCCGTTATAAACAAAGTAAGCACTACAACGATGCCTACTATAACTGCCTTTGGGCTAATAGAAATTGATTTTGCCTTGTTCACCAACTCATCTGCTGTTGGGTGAGATGGCTGTGCATTATCATTTGTATCTTGCATATTACTCCAATCCGACCTGTTTTTCAGCCTCTAACACGAAATCCGTAACAACTTTGGTGAAAACTTCGGGATATTTTACCATAGAACGCGCATGCATGGTATCTTCAAAAATATAAACCTTTGCATCGGGCTTATAGCGTCTTAATTTTTCTGAATTATAATAATCCACCGTCTTATCCTCTTTTGAGTGGATAATCAATGTAGGCTTTTTGATTTTAGATAGAGCCTTGCCAGCATCAAAGTCATTGAAATCAATTTTAAAAACCAACCTTGATACTGAATTGAATGTGGGCTCCAACATCTTACGCAAGGTTGCATTCTTGATATATTTTGAAAGCAAACCTTCAAAGTCAGCATATCCACAGTACTCAATGAGATACTCAATGCGCTTATCCATTTCAGTAACCATCATAGATGTTGCTGCGCCCATTGATTCGCCAAAGATAGCAAAGCGCTTTTCGGGATAATCTCTTTGGAGAATATCAATCCAATCAATAAGGTCATATTTTTCGGTTGCGCCAAAAGTAATGATATCTCCACCGCTAAAACCACTTCTCTTGTGGTCGGGCATAAATACATTGTATCCAAGGGACAAAAACATCTCAAGATACTTCATCTGTGATAGGCTACAAGAATTGTGGCCATGCACAGAAATCATAATTTTGTTTGATGGTGTAGGACACTCATAGTATCTGCCAAAGACTTCATATCCATAGCGAGATTCTCTGCGGTATGCCTTAAATGGTATATCAAGCCAGCGCTTTTGGAATCCCTTTTCCTTGATTTCGTAGTCAAGGATAAAATCGTAGTCGCGCTTTGTGGGCTTGTAAAGCTTTTTAAGAATGAAGTATGCTCCCACACGGAGAGCAACTGCAAAAAATAGTATTAAACCAACTATAAGATAAATCCACCAAGGCATAATTATCTTGCCTCGTTTGCCAGTCTTTGAAGTTCGTCAACATTGAGGATAACGATTTCGTCTTTGCGGAATTTGATGATACCATCTTCGCGCATAGCAATCATTTCTCTACTCATTGATGGACGAGAAACATTGAGATACTCTGCCATTTCGTTACGATTAAATCCAAGATGGATAGTCTCGGTGCCTTGGGCAAGGTACTTGTCGTAGAATAGCTTGGAAATCTTGCCACGCATGGACTTGATTTTGAGATATTTTGCGTCAACACCCATGGTATCAATGCGTTCTGCAAGACAGCTCAAGGTGTTTTCAAGCAATTTTTGGTGGCAAGGACAGTTGTTTGAGCATTGTTTTACGATTGTTGCAACGCTGATGTAAAGTACGGTTGCTTCTTCTGCAATAACAACTGAACTATTGAAGGTACGGTCTCCGGTATAAGCTTCAACTTCACCAAACATATCTCCAGCAAAGATTTCGCCACAGTTTTCGAGCTCGCCATTGGGCTTTTTGATGAATTTTACTGCTGCGCCGGTGAGAAGAATACCAATTTCTTCCACAGGTTGACCAATTTCAGCAACCACTCTACCCCTGCTATACTTATTAATATGGCCATGTAAGCAATCAAAAATCTTGTTGATTTCTTTATCTTCAAAATTATAGAAAAGCTTATTCTTTTTGAGTAGTTTAAAAATGTTCATATTCCCCTCCGGAGCGTCCTTTTAGTGTTTGTATCTTAAGCTACAAACATCAAAATTATTATACAATGAATATCCAGCATTTGCAAGACTTTTTATAATTTTTATGTTACTATATTTATATACTAAAGGAATTAAATAAGGAGTAAGGCTATTAAAAATGGATATGCACCAAAATCTTGACAAATTTTCTGCTTCTTTGAATGCTTTTTACTCATCAAGATTGATTATAGTTGACAAAACTATATCCGATTTTTTGAAGATGCTTGCAAGTGACAACGACTACATGGCTATTGTTGCTGACTCTGCACGCACATCAAGCTTCAAACAAGAGTTCCAAAAGGCCATTGTCAATGACGAAAATGGTTTGAGCTTCCGTCTACCCATGAACAGAAGGCATATTATAACCTTGGTTGTAGGTCTACTTTTTGAGTTTGACAGAAAGGATATTTCTGTCATAGAGTTTGTACGGAAGTTTTATCCTATGGAAGCAAGCCACGACTCCTATATTGCCTTTTGTGACAACATCATAAAGCCATTTGGCGAAGCTTTCAAAGCAGTATATCTTGGTCTTGAAGAAAACGAGCATGCTTCAACCACCATTGCTGACCTTGAAGAAAAGCCCTTCAACGAAAAAGCAAAGGAAGAAAGCGACTACTGGCTAAACCTTATTATGGGTGGCGTTTTAGAAGACAGCTCTTTTAGCAAGAGTGAGCAAAAAGATGCACTAACACTTATAAAGGGAATGATGTATGTTACAGAGCTTGCAAATCCCCTTTTGATAAAGCTCGTATGGATTGGCTTAAAGAATGTTTTAGGCACCCGTAAGAGTATTTATAGAGAACTAAAAGAAGTGGAATCAATATTAATCAACTACGGAGTAATTGACTAATGGGAGAGTTATTTTTGACAAGTTTGGAGTCTGTTGCACTACTAATCGTAATGGCAATACCAGGCTTTATCGTAGCAAAGCTAAAGATGATAAACAAGGCAGAGGCTGTCAAGTTTTTGTCGGTAACACTACTATACATCTTGCAACCATTTGTAACCGTAAACTCATTTTTGAACACCGAGTTTACAATGGATATCCTTTGGAATATGCTTGCAATATTCCTATTTACTGCTGTAACCGAAATAGCCATTCTTTATATCGGCAAAGCAATTCTTATCCCCTTCAAGAAGCTTGATGTTGACTCCAAGAGCATAATTGCATATGGTGGTGCATTTGGTAACTTGAGTTATATGTGCATTCCATTTTTGCAACTTCTTGCCCCAGGTAGATATGAGCTTATCCTATATGCAAGTTGCTCATGTGTTATCTTCAACCTACTCGGCTGGACACTTGGCAACTATGTAATCACTGGGGACAAAAAGTTCATTAGCTTAAAGAAGGCTGTCCTAAATCCCCCCACCCTTTCATTTATAATTGCACTACCACTCTTTATTTTCAATATCAACTTCCAAAGATTTAACCTTACAGGTATTGCAAATGTATTTAGCCTTTTTGCAAACGCAGTAGGTCCACTCTCCATGACACTACTTGGCATCAAGCTTGCCGAAATGAGCCTCAAGGAAATGTTCCTTGACCCACGCGCATATATTTCATCGGCCATAAAGCTCATACTTTATCCCATACTTGGACTAATTGTAATGCTCTTGATGTCCACATTTATGGATATTGAGCCAATAAAACTAAACCTTGTTGCACTTTCTGCAATGCCAATTGCAAACAACACCATGATGTTTGTAACCATGGCAAACAAGGATACAGGACTCGCTGCAAAGGAAGTTATGATTTCGACAATATTAAGTTGCGTAACTATACCAATTTGCATAATGCTGATGGTGTAATAAAGCTGTAACAAAATAAAAGCACGGAATTTTCCGTGCTTTTTTATTTATGCTAAAAACTCTTTATACATATCGTTTCTCCTTTTTACTTATTGGAATAATTTTAGAAACGATCATAAACTTATCAAAATCAAATTGCAACAATTTGTAATATTTTTTGGGCTTTTTTATAGGACAAAACCATAGAACAAAATACCTACTCCTGCTGACAAAATTATCAACAATATGGGGTGGAGTTTTATCTTATTCATAATGCCAACAGCTGGTGCAAGACGGGGATATTTTTCGGCATTGACCTTTGGCTTGAATGTCAAGAAGAAGCATACTGCAAACCAAACCAATCCAAACCAGTTGAAGCTTGTTTCGTCAGTTGTAAGGTCGATGTTAGTAACAACGGTTGCATATAATACCGATGCAAATGCAGCAAGAATAAGTGCTGTAACGGTGGGCCTAATCATTCTAAAAGCATCTTGAACATGGATGTTTGCAAGTAGCTTTTTGGATAGATAGAAGATGGTAAGCATAATGACGATGCTTGGGATAAGGAGCCCCATAATAGCACAAATTACGCCAACTGCTTGACCAAGCCAAGCTGGGTTTATTCCACCAACAGCACCGACATCCAGACCAATGAATGTTGCAACATTTACAGCAAATGGTCCAGGGGTAGACTCTGCAATTGCAATGAAATCTATGAGCAAATCTTCGGTTATCCAACCCTTGCCAATTGCTGTGTCGGAGATAAGTGGAATCATTGCATATCCACCACCGATAGTAAACAAACCAATCTTCAAAAAGGATAAGAACAAATCAAAGTATACCATTACTCTTTGCCCTCCTTTTCTTCGGTTATTTGTTGCTCTTCTTCGGGGGTGGTTTCTTCCACATTAACTTCAGATTCATCAACACTTTCCTTGATTTCGGCATCCGAAACTCCGTTTTTAGCAGATTGTTTTTCTGGCTTTATCCTCCTTGTTGCAATGCCCCAAATGATGCCAAATAGAGCTGCACCAAGTATGATAAATACCATATCAAGCTTGATAATTTCAAATGTTGATAGCACAGCAAGCACAAGCGCAACGCCCATGACTGCATAGCACACAATGCTCTTTTCGTTGTTCTTGCTCAACTTGATTGCGGCATTGAGAATGAGTGCTGCAACTGCACTTCTTATGCCAAGGAAAGCCCACTTGACATACTTGTTTCCACCAAACTCTTCAATCGCAAGTGAGATTAGCGAAATGATGATAACCGATGGTAGCATAACAGCAATGCTTGCAATAAATGCGCCAAGCACCCCTGCCACCTTTGCGCCAACATATGTTGCTGTATTGAGTGCAATTACACCAGGAGTGGACTCTGCAATAGCGATAACATCAAGCATTTCTTCATCGCTAATCCACTTCTTTTTTTCCACCATTTCCTTATGGATGAGCCCTACCATTGCGTAGCCACCACCAAATGTAAACGCACCTATCCTAAAGAATGTCAAAAATAGGTTTAGTGTCCTTTTAAGTTTGTCTTTAATATCAATTTTCATCGTCGTTTACCTTGGGTGGGAATAAATTATATCTTTCGGGATGGGTGATTGCAGAAAACATCCTATCCTTTGCAAATGGAATATCCTTTGTGATGTAAGAGCATAAATCCTTCATATACTGCCTTTGAGAAGTATGATCCATGGGGCAAGGATTATGCACAAGTGGAAGGTTGAGCCTTTTTGCCACACCCTTGATGTCCCCTTCTGGGCAATAAATCAAAGGTCGTATGAGTGTCATATCCGTCCTTGACATATATCCAGTTGGCTGGAATGTTGAAAGACGACCTTCATAAATGAATGAAAGCAAGAAAGTTTCGGTTACATCGTCTGCATTATGACCAAGAGCAAGCTTGTTTGCGCCAATCTCGTTGCACTTTGTGTTGAGCGCACCTCTACGCATCTTTGAGCAAAGGGAGCAAGGTCTATCTTCCTTTCTTTCATTGAAGATAATCTCTGCAATTTCCGTCTTTTCGCAGTAGTAGTCAACATTTAGGTCTTGGCAGTATTTTGCAAGGGCATCGGCTTCTTCTTGGGAAGCGTCCTTAAATCCCATATCAATTCGAATGGCACTCAACTTGTAACTAACTGGCGAAAAACGGCGTAGCATAGCAAGAGCCGTCAGTAGCACCAAGCTATCCTTGCCACCACTCAAGCCAACAGCGACATGGTCGCCCTCTTTAATCATATCGTAGTCATTGATTGCCCTACGCATATAACCCATAATTTTTCTTATGATTTTGCTTCTTTCATCCATACTTAAATTATACACACTTATATATCTAAAAGCAAATAGACTTAAATAAAATGCTTGATTAAAGGATAATAAAGTTATATAATAATCACGAAAATGAAATCTGGAGGCACAAATATGATCACCAAGAATACCGTAATCGGCGAAGTATTAGACAACGCAAAGAACCCCGAAGCAGTAGCAACACTTCTTGTAGAAAAGTTTGGTATGCATTGCCTTCACTGCCCCTGCTCACGCATGGAAACCATCGAACAAGCAGCAGCAGTACACGGCTATGATGCAGATGCACTCATCAAAGCACTTGAAGAAGCTGACAAATAACAACTAAACCTCGGCTAAAATTAGCCGAATACTGGAGTATGGTGTAATGGCAACACACGGGACTCTGACCCCCTTGATGTAAGTTCGATTCTTACTACTCCTGCCAAAAAAATCCAAGTTTAACGACTTGGATTTTTTTCATTTGTGCTTTAGCACAACCTCGTTTGCGTGCCATACACGCAACATCATTTAGCCATAGGCTAACATCATTTCAAAAAGCCAAGCACAAATGGACGATGTTGCACTTGGTGCAAACGATGTGCGCTGCAACGGTGTGGGCTATGCCCAATGAGGTCGCGCATTGCGCAAACGGAAAGATTTTCGTGGCTATTATTGATTTTCACTTTAGAGTATGATACAATTTGACCAAATGGACGAGGTTTTTATGAAAGAAGATAAACTTAGTGTGCTTTCAATGGATTTATCAATTGAAATATTACAATTAACAAAAGAACTACATGTAAAACACGAAAACATTATATCAAATCAAATAGGAAGAAGTGCAACCAGTATTTGTGCAAATATTGCTGAGAGCAAATACGCACACGGCAGAGCCGATTTTGTTGCAAAACTTGAGATTGCGCTCAAAGAAGCCAACGAAACAAGCAAGTGGCTTGAAATGCTATTTAAGACAGCATACTTGGACGAAAATAGATATAAATCCCTTGAGCGCAAATGTTCAACGATTAGAGTTCTACTTGTAAAATCTATCACTACAGCAAAAAACAATCTTCTATCACAAAAAAACAACCATGCCCAAAGGAAACTAACCAAATGAAAATTATCCCCTTTGAACAAAAATATCGAGATGACTTGATTTTTATGATACTTGAAGCAAAAAATGCTTTAGGTAGAGTCCCTGGCTTAAATGAAGATTTGTTGAACATAAAGTCATATTATTTTGACAAAGGCGATATGTTTTGGATAGCAATTGACGAAAACGATAGAGTTATAGGTAGCATTGGATATAATTCGATTAGCGATAAAGAAGCAATGATACATAGGTTATTCGTAAAATACAACCTTAAAAATCAAGGAATTGGAACGCAACTACTTAAAATTGCAGAAAGCCACATCAAAAACTTGGGCAAAACCAAAATCATAATACATCTTGGCAACAAAGAACAATGGTTTGAGAGTTGGAGCTTTTATCCAAAACACGGCTACCAAGAATTCAAACCCAATTACATGTTCAAGCAAATATAATGCCAAAAAAAGACCTAAACAGGTCTTTTTTTCATTTGTGCTTTAGCACAACCTCATTTGCGTGCCATACACGCAACATCTTTTAGCCATAGGCTAACATCATTTTATTTGGGTTTTAATTTTTCTCCACTATTATTCCGTTCTTAATGCAACAGCTGGCTCTTTCTTTGCTGCTATGCTTGCTGGAATCAAGCTTGCCACAAGTAGTAGAATGGTGCTCAATGCAATGAGTGCAAATGCTGTGCCAACCTCCAAACTTGCAATGGTTGCTACCCCTACCAAGTTGTTGAGTATTGCATTGATGATGACATTTATAATCAATGTAAATAGTATTGCGATAGTACCAGAGCTTACGCCCAAAATGACAGCTTCTGCTTCAAACACACGTGAAATATCCTTTTTGCGCGCGCCCATTGAACGCAGTACGCCAATTTCCTTTGTGCGTTCAATAACTGATGCGTAAATTATGATAGAAATCATAATTGATGATATTACAAGTGATACGATGGAGAATGCCATGAGCACATAGGTTACGATATCAACGATACTGCCAAGAATTGATGTTACCATACTTGACATATCAAGGTACTCGACCACCTTATCCGTATCTTTGTTGGTGGTATTCCACTCATCGAGTTTAGAGATTATAGCTTCACGACTGTTGACATCAACCGGATAGACCATTATGCGTGAAGGAGTGGAAACATAACCGAGTTTTTCCAGCATACTATCATATGTGTCGGCGCTACCACCAAAGATTCCACCAAAGCCACCACCTGCATTACCTGTATCAAAGGCAAGGCCTGTGGTTACATTGACATCGGTTGATGCAACTTGAGCAAGTGTAACTTGTGAGTTTTTATTTGCATCAAGTACAGCTTTTGTAAGTTTTGGCGAGTAGTTGATACCTTCTGAAAGCCAGCTTGCTGGAGCATCTTTGGACTCACGCAATACACTTATAATTTTTACAGTAATACCATTTTCATTTTGATATGCATTTTGATAGTTGGTGGTATTGGCTTCCTTGTAAATACCCATTCCATCAATAGAATACCAGCCATCGTTGAATACCACTCTGAACTCTTTGCCGATTAGGTCACTATACTTGATTTCAGCAAGGGTATTTGCATCGTATTTGATGCCAAGAGCGTCAAGAGTAGATGTGGAAAGTCTGTTATACTTGTCAACGAGCAAAGATACTTCGTTGGCTTCTTTGGGCATTGCGCTGTCCTTTTGAGTATCCTTTGCAAGCACGGTATAGTAGTTGTCAAGGTAGTCGGTGTTAGAAAGTGCTTCCGACCAAGCTGAAGTGCTTACCTTTTGATATACGCCATCCTTTTGGGTAAGAATGTTGAGCGCAACAGCATAAGAGTAAGCAATATCAACAACTTTGCTTTCTTCGCCAGCTGGTTTACATATACTTTCAAGGTAAGCAACAAACTCGCTATCAAGCTTTTGCTTTTTAGTTTCGGCAGTCATTGGAACATATGGTTTTACACCAGTTGTGTTTTCTGGATACTCTACAAGGTTATCAGTACCCTCACCAAAATTGATGCTGGTAGTTGTAGAGTTAATCATAACATAGTTGAATGATGTACTATCCAACATCGTCTTATCTATGTAAGCCTGCATACCAGAGCTAACCGACAAAATTACTGCGATACCAATGATACCAATGCTTGCTGCAAGAGATGTAATAATAGTGCGCGTATACTTGGAAATCAAGTTTTTGCCAGAGAGCCTCAAAGCTGTAAGGAAGTTCATGGAAGAGTTCTTCTTTTTGTAGGTAACCGTGTTCTTTTCCCCTTCCTTAACTTCTTCACTTTCGCCGTCATAAGGGTTGGTATCCTCTATGACAACGCCATCCAGCATCTTAATTATACGGTCGGAGTACTCATTTGCAAGTTCGGGATTATGGGTAACCATAATTACCAGTTTGGTTTTAGAAATCTCCTTTAAGAGTTCCATAACACTCTTGCTGGTTTCGGTATCAAGCGCGCCAGTTGGCTCGTCTGCAAGTATGATGTCTGGCTCCGAAGCAAGGGCACGAGCAATGGATACGCGTTGCATTTGACCACCACTTAACTCATTGGGCTTTTTGCCAATTTTTTCTTCGAGCCCAACCGCAATGAGTGCATCTTTTGCTCTCTTTCTGCGCTCTGCTTTTGGCACGCCACCAAGTGTCATAGATAGCTCTACATTTTCAAGTATGGTTTGGTGTGGTATAAGGTTGTAGCTTTGGAAAACAAAACCAATGGAGTGGTTGCGATATGTATCCCAATCTTTATCCTTGTAGTCAAGGGTAGATTTTCCGTTGATGACAAGGTCGCCATCAGTATATCTATCAAGTCCACCTATTATGTTGAGTAGCGTGGTCTTTCCACAGCCAGATTGTCCCAAAATGGACACAAACTCACACTCTCTGAATGATAGATTTATGCCCTTGAGCGCGTTGACTGCACTATCAGTCTTTTCGCCATAAGTCTTTTTGATGTTGATTAGCTTTAACATCCTGCACCTCTATTAATAATTAATATGCTATCTCACTATAACAGCATTTCAATTAAAATACTATTAATTAATAGTTATTTTAATAAGTAAATTAAAAGTGAAATTGCCCGACAATTGTCGGGCAATCTAAAATGTCAATTATGCTACTTGTCACTTGTTAGCAAATAGTCGTATGGGTTTGTGATTTCGCCATTCAAAGTAACAGCAAAGTGTACATGTGCGCCGTCGCTCATTTCCTTGGTTGCAGAGTTAGAAATAGTGCTAATCTTGGTGCCTTTATAAACCTTTTGACCTTCTGCAACTGCTGGCTCACTCAATGAACTATATGAAGTTTCCAAGCCATTGCCATGGTCTACTACTACCTTGTGTCCGTTGAGAGCATCGTAGCTTACGCTCTTGACTACTCCGTCATAAGCACAAACAACAATGGCGTTTTCTTCGGCAGTATAGTCTATGCCACCATGCACTTGATATTGCTTGAGAGTGTTGCACCATACCAATGTGTCCATAACATAGTCCTTGATTATAGTACCATTTTCAACGGGCATAAGGAATACAATGGGCTCTGGCTTAACATCCACATCGGTATCGGGGATGTTTGTGTCAGGGGGAGTTACAACGGGTGTATCGGTGTCTGGTTGCTGTTGAATATTGTCGTTGTTACCAGGATTGATAACTTGGTTGGGAGTTTCGTCAACTGGCTCGTTGTTGTTGCTAACAACGACTGCAACAGTAATCATAGCCCCTATCGCGAGTACGCACACACCCATAATCATATAATACATATTCTTTTTGAAGAATGACTTGATTTTTTGGGAATTAACTTTAACTTTCATAATGACCTCCGAGTTGTTGTTGCTTTGATTATTACCACCCAAAAGTCATATTATACTTTTATTTTTATCAAATTTATCAAAAAATAAGAGCGTGTTGCCACGCTCCTACTTTTGGTTTGTTAATATTATAGCTTGATAGTCAATGCCGGTGCAACGCCTACATAAATGCAATTTGCCTCCAATTCAGTCCATACGCCACTAACGCGATGCAAGCAAGCTGTTTTTGTGCCGTTTTCGGGACAAGCACTACGAACCCACCAGTAGCCTTTGCCTATTGATGAACTAACAGGTGCACTATAATATGCATCAGCGCCTTGAATTTGTGAGTAATCGGTAGTATTCTTGCTTCTTACTTCTTCAAGCAAAGCATTGTTATTGAGCTCTTGATATGCAAGCAAATATACATTGTCTGTGGTGTTGTTTTGGCAAGTTGCATAGGTGTTTTCTGTGCCATTTTTACCAGTTGTCTTGTTGTCAAGTTCGGTTGCAACGATTACTGCCTTTTGTAGCTCATTGAAAGCAACATTATAGAAGTTGTCGTTTAGCCACTTTCTGATATTGCTGTATTCCCAGTTGTTAGCATAAATTGTTGTTCCGTCTTCAGTATGGGTACTTATGCTATGGTTAAAATCTTGAGAATCCAAAATAAGCTCTGAAAGTATAACTGCTTTACCATCAGCTTCACTCATTATTCTCCACTTGATAGGCTCATACTTGAACCAATAAGCTGTGTTCAATGAGTATCCTGCATCGTCTTGGTAGGTATAAGAGCTTACTGGACTAACATTTGTGATTGTTGTTTGATTGAGACGATAGGAATTAAAGTATACGCCACGGTATTTTTCGCCGTTGTACTCAAGGTCAATATACCACATGTAATCGCTTTCAGCACCATCTTTATAGTATCTATATGAAGTCCAATTGTAGCTATAACTTGATGAAGGCAATGTACCTGCCATATCCACCAAAGCTTGGGTTGTGGTATAGTCGTTTACGCGAGTTTGTGGGTAGCTACCAAAGTTGATATATGAGCCATCACGAGTGTAAACTACTTCATTACAGCTGTTGCATACTCCACCGATGATGGTGCCAGTGTGAGAAACTGCGTTACATTTTGTACATACACATTCAACCAAGGTATGAGAAGTACATTTTTCCCATCTTGCAGTAAATACCTTGCTTTCTCTATCCATAGTGAAAACATAGTTTTCGTCAACACTTACTTTAGTTGTGCCATCAAACCAGCCCAGCCAAATATATCCTGGGTTTGTGGTAGCAGATAGTGTCTTTTGCTCTCCTATTGTCATTTTTTGACTACGATACTCTTCGATTGTACCAGCTAAATCGTCAAATGATTGAGTTGTAACAGTGTAGCAGAAAAATCTTGCCACAAAGGTGGTATTTTCGCCTACGGTAAATGTATAAGTTGCTTGGTCGCTAATCTTGATAGCGCCATCTTGGCTACTTGTATACCAGCCATCAAAGTAAACTTTGTCAAATGGGTTTGCCTTGATGGTTATGGTTGAGCCATAGTCCTTTTCGCCAGTTACCTTGTCAACAGAGCCCAAGTTCAAGTGTTGAGATACAACGGTAAGGGTAACCTTATTGGGACGATAGGATGCTGTAAATGTCATATCCTTATCAAATTGGAAGTATGTCAAAGAACTACCACTTGCGTCGGTTACTATTGAGCCGTCTTTAGACCAACCGACAAAGGTGTATCCATCTAAAGTAGGTGTTGGGAGCTGATATTGTGCATTATAACTGATGCTATGAGTTGTATTTCCACTCAAAGTGCCCTCTCCTGCATCCAATGTAACAGTATATGTCTTTGCAATAATGCTACTTGGCTCAATGGTCTTGTTTCTTTCGGTTACATAGTAAGTGTTTGATGACCATGTAAGGTTGTAACCCTTGATTTCACTTGGAGCGCCAAGCTCAACGGTTGTATGAGAAAGTACATTTTCAATGGTCTTGATAACTTGGTCATTAGCCTTCAAATATACATTGGTATAGTATTGCTTGTGTATATTCAATGTATAAGTTCTGTTGATACTGCCATCTTCGGAGTTAACAACTATATAGTAAATGTTGTCGCCTTGGGCAAGATTGGTTGCATACTTTGTGGGAACAATTGTTTGTCCGAGCTTATCAAGATATAGTTGCCAGCTTGAGTTGTTGGATACTTGGAGCATACCAGAAAGGTCAACATCAACTACGCCACTGCCGACATCAAGGTTGACATTCAAGCCATCAACAGTACCACCTTGGATACTGATAACCTTTGCCCTATTATCTACATTTGAGTTACCTACTTGGCTGGGGTCAACGCCATCTTTTGCATAAACCATAGTAAAAGCGCCATCGCCAAGGGTAATAATACCATCTTTGATTGTGCCAGAGAGTGTTTCGCCACTATCATTTGACAAAGTGATTTTTTCGCCGTCAAGCTCCACTTTACCACTCATTCCATCGCTACTTGTCCAGCTGTTACCATCGATTTCAATCCAAGCATCATCAAACTTGGTTGCGCCGTCGTATAGGTAATATTTGCCATTTACATCAGCGTTACAAGCAAACAAAACTGAAGTTGTAAGCACCACTATCGCTAATACAAGGGATAGTAAGGTAATCCTTTTTTTCATACCTTTCTCCTTCAAAATTTAATTAATAATTAAATTATATGGAACATAATGTTCCAAGTCAAGAAATTTGGAACAGTTTGTTCTATTATTTAGGTATGAAGGTGGTTAGTAACAATAAATTTTCCGAAAGACTAAAAGAGCTCCGACAGGAAACTGGCTTTACAAGACAACAGCTTGCAAACAAATTAAATGTCTCTGTAAGGCTACTTTCATACTGGGAAAACGGTCAACGCGAGTGCACTTTTGATATGCTTATTGCACTTTCAAACATTTTGAACTGCAGTACCGATTATTTGCTTGGCAAAACCGATTTTTAACATAAAAAAAGGAACGATTTTTCGTTCCTTTTTGTTTTGATTGAATTTCGTCTATTAAGCTACCTTTTTGGCTTTTACCAAAGCTTCAATCTTTTCGCCTACTATTGATGCAACAGGTGTGATTATCAAGGAGCTACCCATGCAGAATACACCAATCATTGGGCTCTTCTTGATGCCGAGCTTTAGAAGTGAAATGAATGTATCGCCACCTGTTATATCACCAAATACAAAGATTAGGATAATGGTAATAAGTAGGCAAGCTGTGATTGATGCATATGTGCCATACTTGTTTGCTTTTTTCCAATATAGTCCGTAGATATATGGTCCAATAAAGCAACCTGCCAATGTACCCCATGATAGTGACATAAGTGTTACGATTGCATCAACTTCCAAGATAGCAAATACTGCTGAAAGTGCAACGAAGAAGAAGCAAAGCACTCTGATGAGAATTTTGAGTTTCTTTTCATCGCCGTCTTTCTTAATATATCCTTTATATACATCCACACCAATACTTGATGCGCTAACAAGAGCAAGAGATGACAATGTTGACATACTTGCACTAAGTACCAAAACGCAGATGAAACCAAGCACAGCGTAGTTCATAAGCGAGTTGGATAAAAGGATATTTGGAATGATGTTTGCAGTACCTTCAGCTGGCATTTCTGGGTAGAAAAGACGAGCAAGTGATCCATTGAAGTAAGCGCCACCACCAACCAATAGAGCAAACAAGAAGGAAATTACTGTGCCTTGGGTGATAGCCCTATCGTTCTTGATTGCATAGAACTTTTGTACTGATTGTGGCACAGCCCAAATACCAACAGAAGTAAGCAAAATATTGAAGATAAGTTGAGCAGCAGGTGCATCAAACCAATGCTCTGTGGGGCTAACAGCTGATGGGAAGAAACCATATCCACTATCAATCAACTTGTTTATACCTTCGATTCCATTGACTTCTGGAGCTTTGAACATAAGGATTATCATAATAACAACACCAATTAGCATTATGATACCTTGAATAAAGTTGGATACAGCATTTGCAAAGAAGCCACCGACAAATAGGTATGCGCCAACAAGCACTGCCATAATTACAACACTCCATATAAATGGAATACCGAGTACAGCTTCCATGATGTAGCCGATACCTTGATAAACTGATGTGCAGTAAGGAATGATAAAGAATGCAATTACGATGGCAGAGTAAAGCTTGAGATATTTGCTGTCATATCTCTTTTCAAAGAATTCGGGCATAGTTTTTGCATCGAGTTGTTGTGTCATATCACGAGTGCGCTTTGCAAGGACAAGCCAAGCAATCAAAGAGCCAACAACAGCATTGCCGATACCAATCCAAACAGCACCCAAGCCAAGTGACATACCAAAAGTACCAGCATACCCAATGAAAACTACTGCGCTAAAATAGGTTGTACCATAGCCAAATGCGCTCATCCAGCCACCGATACCACGGTTACCAAGCAAGAAGCCATCAAGTGAAGATGCCCTTTTTGAAGTAATTACACTAACTGCAACCATTGTGGCAATAAATAATGCAAGGATGAGATATGCACTCCATCTACCACCAGAAACAGCAATCATAGTTGACATAATAAATTCTCCTTTGTAAGCCTTCAAATATGACTAATTAGTTTCTATTATACTCTCTTTTATATAAAATGCAACTCTAAAATGCAACTAAATGAATAAAAAGTGAGTTTAACTCACTTTTTACACAAATTATCAAGAATTTAAGATTTTTAGATACTTTTTACAATCTCCCCATTTTTGGCATCTTGGAACATTATCCAGTATCCTTCTCCCAATCCACCTTTGACTTCCACAAAGTCACAAAGCTCTTCGGCATCCTTTGGTGGCTTTACGCTCTTTACACCAGGCACACCGTATGCAAGGAATTTTACTTCGCCCTCGTCAGTGAGTATACCCACCACATAGTACTCATCCTTGTCGTAGTAAACCTTTACCCACTTTGAGTCGGGGATTATGGCTTGTAGCCTTTCTTCCACAGGGTTTGCAGTCATAATTTCATTTAGCTTACCCCTAACATTTTTGTAGAAGTTATCCCCTTTTATGAAGTTGAATGGCGATGGCGTGGTGGTAGTATTTTTAGGAGTTTCTTCGTAAGTTCCTTGCTGTTCGCTTGTTTGTTCAACTTGCTCACTCTCTATTGTTTTAGGCTCCACAATTTCAATCTTCGGTTGCTCAACTTGTTCATTTTCTGCTTTTTCTTCATCGTCAGCAGGTTGCTCTTCAACAAGGGATACTTCTTCAGTTTTTATCTCTTCTTTTTGTCCTAAAAGGTATGGATTTACGATGTCTGCCCTACCGCCTTTGGCTTGAATTTCGCCTTTGTCGTCAACGATAAGAACACCTATAAGGTCGCTTGAAAGTAGTGTGCTTTCCAGCAAAAACTCCATTCTTGTAGCAGTTATGTCAAAGCACTCTTGCTTGCTTCCACTCAACTTAATAAGTAGCTTGCCACTCATTGCTTTGACCAAGCTCATCTTAACACCGGTTTCCTGTCCCAGCCTAATAATACTGATGTGCCCTACCGTTTTGATTTCATCCAATAGTACAACTGTCTTTTTGATTAGCATAAAAAAATCTCCCTCACTATACTATGAGAGAGATATTCTTAATATACCTTAAAGCTACTCTTTGAGTGCCTTTGCAATCTTGATGTAGTCCTCTATGGAAAGGGCTTCGCCTCGTATACTTTCGGAGTAACCAAGGGATACAAGCACTTCCTTTGCTCTGTCCTTTGTGATACCAAGCGAGCTACCAATGTTGTTGACAAGGGTTTTCCTTCTCATTTGGAAGCCTGCCCTAATCAACTTTCTCAAAAAGTCGCGGTCATCAATTTCAAACCTATTGTCATCTATTGCAATATGCACAACGGCACTATCGACCTTTGGAGCTGGGTGGAACAACATCCTTGATACAGGGCGCGTAACCTTTGCTACACCTCTCATTTCAATGGCAAGTGTAATTGCGCCATAGTTTTCGGTGTCGGGCTCTGCAACAAGTCTATCAGCAACTTCCTTTTGTACCATTACGGTTAGCGACTCTACCTTGAGAGTGCTTTCCAAAAAGCGCATAATAAGGGGTGTTGTTACATAATAAGGTATGTTTGCAACCACTTTGAATGGTTCCTCCCCTATTATCTCCTTGAGCTTTTCGTCAGAGCACTTCAAAACATCAATGAAGTTTAGGGTGATATTATCTCTTCCTGCAAGTGTTTCGTTTAGTACAGGTAGGAGTGCTGTGTCGACATCAAAGGTGTATACCTTTTTTGCCTTTTCAGCAATAGCTTGAGTAAGTGTGCCTGCGCCTGTGCCGATTTCTACAACGGTGTCGTTTTCGGTAACACCTGCATCCTTAACTATTGCACGAAGCAAAGAGCCTTCTGTAAGAAAGTTTTGTCCCAACTGCTTTTTGAACACAAATCCGTGTTTTTTGAGTATTTCTTTTACTTCCATTATTTTACTCTTAACTCCGTATAATTTTTGGAAATCCCTTTATACTACCTTTGTACTAAAGATAAAAATCTTGAAGTACCTATGATAAATAACCGTGCCCATGTGGTACGGTTATAATTTTTTAGGAAATATAGGCGCGAATTCTTAAATCAATACCTATACTTTCGCAAAGCTCCTTTGCCTTTTTGATTTCTTCTTCGCCCACGACATCAACAAGTGAAACCTTTACAACCGGCACATATTCCTTACACTCTTTTGCAAAATTCAAAAGTGCATAGAATGCCTTTTCACCAAATTCGCTGTGGCAAATATCTTGGTATGCCTTTGCGTTTGAAGCATTGAGTGAAATTGAAATGATATCAATGTATCCCTTTAGCTTTGGAGCTACACTTTCGCCAAGAATCAAATCAGCTTGACCATTGGTATTAAGACGAACAATTTTTCCGTGCTTGTGTAGATACTCCGAAATTTCGAGTATCTCATTTAGCTTGTAGGTGGGCTCGCCATATCCACAAAATACAAATTCCTTGGTACCATCAAAATCAAGTTTTTGGAAGGAATTGATTACTTCTTCGGTGGTGGGCTCTTTGTCAAGCCACAAGCTATGTTCGCTGTAACTATCATTTACACGCACGCAAAAATCGCAAGCGTTTGAGCAACGATTGGTCAAATTGATATATATCTTTCCGTCAATTGAGTATGAATATGTGTTCATTATATATTGAATAACCTTTTTGCATTTTGAGTGGTTACACTTTCGACATCAATGTCAGGGCGCCACTCCTGTATTTTGTCCCTTACCAAACTAATATATTCGGGCATGTTGGTTTTGCCACGATATGGCACAGGTGTCATATATGGGCAGTCGGTTTCAAGCAGTAGCCTATCAGCTGGACAGCTCTTAACAACCTCTTGCTTTGCAAAGTTTTTGAATGTAATTACTCCACCAAAGGATGCGTGTAGGCCAAGCGAAACAAAGTCTTTTAGCAACTCTTTGCTACCGGCATAGCAGTGCATAACACCACCATACTCCAAAAATCTATTGTTCTCTTTGAGTATTTCAAGTGCCAAGCCATAGGCATCTCTAACATGCATAACAACTGGAAGTTTCAAAGCATGTGCAAGCTCAAGTTGCTCTATGAAAACCCTTTGTTGAACATCTCTATCACTCAAATCATAGTAGAAATCAAGCCCGATTTCCCCTATTGCAACCACCTTTTTGTCGGTGCTTACACTTTCAAAATAACGATAGTCATCTTGGGTAGCAGTCTTTGCATCGTGGGGGTGAATACCTACCACAGCATAAAGAGGTTCATAGGTGTGAGCAAGGCTCAATGCAAGCTCACTTGATGGTCTATCAAATCCTACATTGATGATTGCACCAAGTCCCTTTTGGGGCATAGTGCTAACTATCTCCCCAGCAATGGGGAGTAGCCTTTCGTCATTGAGATGTGCGTGAGTGTCAATTAGCATTATGATATCTTGGAGCCACTTGCAACAACTTGCTCTGGAGTGAGTAGTACAACATTACCACTTGGGTCACTTGCACAAAGTAGCATACCTTCAGAAACAGTACCACATAGCTTTGCTGGTGCAAGATTGGTTACAACTACAACAAGCTTGCCAACCATTTCTTCGGGGGTATAGTACTTTGCAATACCACTCAAAATTGTGCGAGTTTCGTCGCCGATTTCAACGGTGGACTTTAGGAGCTTGTTGGATTTTGGTAGCTTTTCGCAAGCAACAATCTTGCCAACCTTGAGTTCAACGGCACAGAACTTATCGATAGTTATGGTTTCCTTTTTCTCTTCTACAGGAGCCTTAACTTCAACTTTTTCTTCCTTAACAGGCTTTTGGCGTTCAGCATACATTGCTTCTACCTTTTGGTTGATTTCCTTTGCATCAAGTCTTTGGAATAGCTTTTTGTCGCTTACAACTACGCGTGTGCCATTTGGTAGAAGTCCAAATTTATCAAGGTCTTCTGCCTTACGAGCTTCTGCACCAAATTGAGCATAAACTTCCTTACAAAGCTCTGGCATTGCATTTTCCATGAGAGTTGTACCAATGATGATGGTTTCTGCAAGATTGTATAATACAGTCTTGAGTCTATCTGCCTTACTTTCGTCCTTTGCAAGTGCCCAAGGCATTGTTTCGTCAATGTATTTGTTTGCACGACGGAAGATGTGCATAATCTCTTGCATTGCATCTGCAATCTTGTATTGGTCAACCTTTTCGGATACCTTTTGGTATGCGCCAGTTACAACTGCTTTAAGGTCGCGGTCAACATCTTCTTCTACGCCCTTGTCTTCAAGGATACCGTCAAAGTATTTTTTGCTCATTGCAACGGTACGACTAACAAGGTTGCCGTAGATATTTGCAAGGTCGCTGTTAACTGAATCGGTTATGATATCCCAGCTGATAACACCATCGTTATCAAATGGCATTTGTGAAAGCAAGAAGTACCTAACAGCATCTACACCATAGAACTTGACAAGGTCGTCAGCATACATTACATTGCCCCTTGACTTGCTCATCTTGTCGCCATCTTGTAGTAGCCATGGGTGACCAAAAATCTTTTTGGGCAATTCTTCGCCCATTGCCATCAAGAAGATAGGCCAGTAGATGGTGTGGAATCTTACGATATCCTTACCGATGATATGAACATCGGCTGGCCACCACTTTTTGTATTCATCACTTGAGTTGCCGTCTGCATCGTAGCCAACACCGGTGATGTAGTTTGTGAGAGCATCAAGCCATACATAAACAACATGGCCAGGGTCAAAGTCAACTGGGATACCCCACTTGAATGATGTACGAGAAACACATAAATCGTGTAGACCAGGCTTGAGGAAGTTGTTCATCATCTCGTTGCGTCTTGATACGGGAGTGATAAAGTCAGGATGGTCCTCATAATACTTGATGAGTGCATCAGCATACTTGCTCATCTTAAAGAAATATGCTTCTTCTTCAGCGAGCTTAACTTCTCTGCCACAGTCGGGACACTTGCCATCAACAAGTTGAGATTCTGTCCAGAATGATTCACAAGGAGTGCAGTACCAACCCTTGTATGAACCTTTATAGATATCGCCTTGCTCATAGAACTTCTTAAAAAGTTTTTGAACTTGTTTTTCGTGATAGTCATCAGTGGTACGGATAAAGTGGTCGTAGCTTGTGTTCATAAGGTCCCATATGCTCTTGATTTCTCCAGCAACGCCGTCAACGAAAGCCTTTGGAGAAATACCCTTATCCTTTGCTTTGAGCTCTATCTTTTCGCCATGCTCATCGGTACCAGTTTGGAAGTGTACATCATAGCCTTGCATTCTCTTATAGCGAGCAATAAAGTCGGAAAGTACGATTTCGTAGGTGTTTCCGATGTGGGGCTTACCTGATGTGTAGGCGATAGCAGTTGTCATATAAAACTTTTTATTAGCCATTTTTTACCTCTTGGGAATAATAATGATAGTTTGTGAGTCACACTCTGATAAATATACCATATTTATCAAAGTAAGTAAACACTTTTTGTCTAAAATCCTTATAGTTGGCAACAATTTAGGGTATAAAGGAATAATTATGAATGAGGAAGTAATTATGATTAAGCGCGGGGAAATATATTATGCAGACCTCAGCCCAGTTGTTGGGAGTGAGCAAGGTGGAGTGCGCCCTGTGCTTGTTGTGCAAAATGATGTAGGCAACAAATACTCACCTACCGTTATTGTTGGCGCAATAACATCAAAGCTTGATAAGGCAAAGCTACCTACCCATGTTGAGCTAAACGAGTCAAGTGGACTTGATAAACAAAGTGTTTTGCTACTTGAGCAACTCCGAACCATAGATAAAGCGCGTCTTAAAACTCGCGTAGGTGAAGTAGGCTCCGACACCATGCGCAAAGTCAACAACGCGCTCATGATTTCATTGGGTTTCTTTATGTAATTGGTAGCTTGAGCTACATATTTTCGCTTATTTCAGCACCGAGTGTTCGCATCACTTTTTTGACTAAATCATATCCATATCCCCTTGAAACAAGGTAACGGAACAACTTTTCCTTTACCTTTTCGTCAGAGATATCTTTGCTTTTTAGGTATTTTTTTGCAAGCGTATAAGCACTTTCATACTCGCTATCAGAGTCCATCAAGTCCAAAGCATCAACCATGTTTTCGTCACTGATACCCTTGAGTTGAAGCTCCCTTTTTACCCTATATTCGCCCTTGTTGCGTATGGCGCTTGAAACATAGTTTTTTGCGTACTCTTCATCATTGAGATAGCCATAAGATGAAACAACCCCTATTGCATACTCAACTGCATCCTTATGAAAACCCTTTTCATAAAGACGGTCTCTTGCTTCTTTGGTTGTGCGTCCCTTTCTTGCTATCATATTATATAGATAGCTCTTTGCGTTTTGTCGGTCGTTTTCTTTTAGGAACTCCTTGAATTTTTCCTTGCTCATCTCTCCTTCCTTTAATGCATAGGAAAGAGCAACTTCAATATTGATGTTTTTGAGTACTTCTTCGCCAACAACCAAAGTATAGCTTTTTTTGTTACGCTTGATTTCTTTTATTGTTACCATATTATAAGTTGAGAGCCTTTCGGCTCTCAAAACTACTAATTAACTTTTACAACCCAACCGAATGTGTCTTCGTAGCGACCATATTGGATACCTGTGAGTTTGTCATATAGGTAGGAAGTGATTGGTCCCATTTCGAAGTTGTTGATAATCTTATCTTCTCCAGCGATGTTCAAAACACCAACAGGGCTGATAACAGCAGCAGTACCACTACCAAATGCTTCGTCAAGCTTGCCAGCTTCGTTCATAGCAACGATTTCGTCAACAGAAATTCTGCACTCTTCAACAGGCTTGCCTTCTGCTCTCAAAATTTGTAGAACAGAGTCACGGGTGATACCAGGGAGAATGGAGCCTACAAGTGCAGGAGTCTTAACAACACCGTCAAATACGAAGAACATATTCATAGCGCCAACTTCTTCAACATACTTGTGTTCGTTGGAGTCGAGCCACAATACTTGCTCATATCCCTTCTTGTTTGCGATGTCGCCTGCAAGCAAACTTGCTGCATAGTTACCCATGCACTTTGCTTCGCCAGTACCACCAAGAGGTGCTCTAACATATTCCTTTTCAACCAAAATCTTTGTGGGTTGTAGACCATTTGGATAGTAGCTACCAACAGGTGAAAGGATGATGAAGAAACGATATGTATGTCCTGGGTGAACACCGAGCATTGCATCGGTTGCAACCATGGTAGGACGGATATATAGTGCTGTGCTAGGAGCAGTTGGAATCCATTCTTCGTCAACAAGAATGAGCTCCTTTAGCCACTCAACCATCTTGTCAACATCGATGGTGGGCATGCATAGACGCTCTGCTGAACGATTCATTCTCTTGAAGTTATCATAAGGACGGAACATTGTAATTTTGCCTTCAGCATTCTTGTATGCCTTTAGTCCTTCAAAGATACCTTGACCGTAGTGCAATACACAAGTTGATGGGTCAAGACTAAAGCTACCATATGGTACGATTTCAGGTTCGCACCAAGCGCCGTCTTTATAATCCATAATGAGCATATGGTCGGTAAAATATTTACCAAAGCCAAGTTTAGTAAAATCGGGTTTTGCTTTCTTTTGTTGTGTCAAAGTGATTTTCATAACCTTACCTCATATAAGTGATATATTTTTTAGACTGAACTTCGGGGGTTCTGCCCTGCGTAAGTTCGGTTATTTTTTCTGTTACCTTTTGTTCATTTTGAACAGGTGTTGCAAGAGTAATTGTTACATTTTGGCTGTATTCGGTATCCAAAACAATGTGTTCAATTGCCGAAAACATATTGTTGAACAATTTATACTCTCCGTAAGTCAGCTCAACGGACATCACAGCTGAAAGCTTTTTGTCTATGATTTCTGCTTGAGTGATGGTGTCCACAACGCTTTTGAGATAGGTTTGTGCAAGCCTACCTGC
>JAFXIB010000048.1 GCA_017533505.1 Clostridia bacterium
TCCTAATGGCAATCGCCCTTTGCGCTTTTGCTGCGCGAGGTATCAAATTGAGGGCTTCTTCAAGAGAAAGCTCTGTGTTGTACGAAAGATAGTCTTTTTGGAGCACCTTTACTCTGCCACCACGGAGCTTTGATGGTATAAATAGCCTTAAACAATCAATCATCCTTAAATTCTTGGTTGCCATATAGCGTGCAAGTTCCAACATCTCGGGAAGTATGACTGGATACTCATCAAGCTTCATTATGATATCTTTGATATCATATTTGCAGTCGCTGTGCTCCTTTTTGCCTACGACAAAGCCCTCCACCTGCCGTCTTCCAAATGGCACAAGAACTCTGTGCCCTATCTCAACAGAAAATGGAGCTATATAATCGAAAACTTTGTCGATTTCGGAATTTGAGATGTCAACGATTACCTCGTAAAACATTATACCTCTAACAATGTATCAAGAATAATATGAGCTAACTCGGTCTTGGACATTTTTTCAAGACAAGTCATTGCACCTGATGATGTAATTAGTGTTGCTATGTTGGTGTCAACATTGAAGCCGGCACCTTCCATAGTTACATCGTTTGCAACCATTAGGTCGCCATTCTTTGAGTGCAACTTCTTGATGGCATTTTGCAGTAAATCATCCGTTTCAGCTGCAAATACTACCAATTTCTTGTCACCTTTCAAAGAGCCTACTTCCTTGGCAATATCGGGATTTTTGACAAGCTCTAAAGTTAAAGTTTCGCTCTTGATTTTGCTTGGAGAGTAGTTTTTAACCTTATAATCGCTTGGTGCAGCAGCCATGATAACTGCATCAACTTCGGGGAGTTTGTCAATGACTGCATCACGCATTGCTTGGGTGGTGAGTGCTTCGATAACTTCAGCACCCTTTGGTGCAGTTGCTGTAGCCTTGCCCTTTACTACTATTACCTTTCCACCTCTATCGATAACGGCTTCGGCAATAGCCATACCCATCTTGCCAGATGAACGATTTGTTATAAATCTAACTCCGTCAATGGGTTCTTCGGTTGCGCCAGCTGTAACCAATATGGTTTTGTCGCGATAGTCAGGGTTGGGAGTAAGCGCCTTGTCTACGATGCTAACAATATTGATGGGTTCTTCCATCTTGCCTTTGCCTACATCACCACATGCAAGTCTGCCTTCGGTGGGCTCAATGAAAATATAACCAAGATCCTTTAGCTTTTGAATATTACCTTGAGTTACTGGATTGAGATACATGTTTGTGTTCATTGCTGGACAAATGTATACGGGTGCCTTTGTTGCACATACCGTTGTCGTAAGCATATCATCACAAATGCCCTCGGCAAGCTTGGCAATTACATTTGCTGTTGCAGGTGCAATGATAAATGCGCTCGCAAGCTTGGCGTAGCTAATGTGCTCAACCTCAAACTCCCTGTCCTTTTCGAATGTAGTGGTAACTACCTTGTTGTTGGACAGCGTCTCAAAAGTAAGTGGCGTTACAAATTCGGTGGCATTCTTTGTCATAATAACTCTTACATCATAGCCAAGCTTTACAAATCTTGATACTATTTCGCAAGATTTATAGATAGCAATACCACCACTAACACCTAAAATAATGGTCTTTTTCATTACTTGTTTACGATAATCTTGATTTTATCTTCGTAGATTTCGTTTGCTGCATATGATACAGCCTTCATGCCAGATTCTTCAAGCTCGGTGCTTTCCATATCTTGCAAATCCTTTGCGCGCTTGGTGATACCAAGTACAAGTGCATAACGGCAAGGTGCCTTTTTGATAAGTTTGTCAATGGGAGGTTCGATCATTTTTATATTCTCCTTAAATAAGATTTTTTTATTCTATATTTTGAATTTGCTCACGAATCATTTCGATTTGATTCTTTAGGAACAATACTCTCTTTGTGATGTACATATCATTGCATTTGGAGCCAATTGTGTTGGTTTCACGATTGGTTTCTTGGGTAAGGAAGTCAAGCTTTTTGCCAACTGTACCACCTTCTGCAAGAATATCTTGATAGTGTGCAAGGTGACCACGAAGTCGTGTGATTTCTTCATCTATGTTTGCCCTATCAATGAATAATGCTACTTCAAGTGCAATTCTGCCCTCGTCAATATCGGTTGCTTCCAATGCTTCCTTTACGCGTGCAGTGAGCTTTTCGCGATACTCGGTAGCAACAACTGGAGCGCGTGCGCTGATTTCTTCAACAGCTTCAGCAATGTCGTTGAGTTTGACCTTGATGTCTGCTACAAGTCGCTCGCCCTCTGCTTTACGCATCTTGAGAAGATTGTCAAGGGCTATCTCGGTTGCTTCTACAACAAGCTCCTTCATCAACTCTTCGTCATCTTCAAGCGCTGTGGTCTTGACCATGTCTGGTATGCGAATGAGACTTTCGGCTGTAATGTCGTTAGTATATCCAAGTTCTTCCATTTCAGCAGCAATTTGCTTGTAGTTTTCGGCAAGTTGTACATTGAGTGCTATGGTGGAAACTACTCTTGAATCTTCGTAGGTTAGATATACATCGGCATGTCCACGCTTGATTTTTGCGCCAAGCAATGAACGCAATACACCATCAGCAAACTGAAAGTTCCTTGGTAGTTTGAAGGTAAAATCTGAAAAACGATGGTTTACTGTTTTGATTTCAATGGTGATTTTTCTGCCATCCTTTTCGGCAACGCCTTTGCCATAGCCTGTCATACTATACATAATTAGTCTCCAATTTTGCGATAAAGCTCGTCGGGCTCCGCATATATTTTGATTTTTTTGTTTTGTGATTTCAAATAAGCTCCGTCATCACATGTAACAGCGCCTATTATTGTGGCTTTTATGCCACTATTTTTAAGTAAAGATACCATTTCGCCACCATTTGGTGTGATGATGAGCATACTTCCACTTGAAATAAGCCTATGAGGATTTACACCAAGAAGCCCACAAATTTTGTTGGTGAGTGCGCTAACTGGTAGGCTATCTTCATTGATTTCTAAACCAATGTTTTCTATGTCTCCAAGCTCTGCAGAAGCACCAAGCACGCCACCTTCTGTAATGTCATGCATAAGTGCACGATATCCACTTTTGCGTACAACTTCGGCTTCTCGCATAACAGATGTTGCCTCAGCATATGCCTTGGCTTCTTTATTTTCATCTTCAGTTAGATTGAGCCTTGCTGAATGTTGCTCGGCAAGTATAAAGCTACCTTCCAACGCAAGATTTTTGGTTACGATAATGCTGTCCCCTACCATAGGTTTATATGAGCAATAGCTATCTTCTCTCTTGCCAATGCCAACAGCATTTACTACTGGGCGCACAA
This sequence comes from Clostridia bacterium, assembly GCA_017533505.1. Lineage (GTDB taxonomy): Bacteria > Bacillota > Clostridia > Christensenellales > DTU072 > Stercoripulliclostridium_A. Next base: position 3,296 of record JAFXIB010000048.1, read on the forward strand.
CAGCATCGGTAAACTCTGTGTGACCACCAATTATTTCCACATTCCAGTTTTCAGCTTCGCGCTCGGCATCAAGCATAATACGCTTTACATCACTTTCGTCCATACTTTCGGGAAGTAACAATGTCAGCAAAACTGCAATTGGCTCGCCAAAACCAGCTGAAATATCATTCAAAACAACCTTGATAGCAAGTGAGCCAATTTTTTCGGTAGCGCCTGTGATAGGATCGGTATGCACACAAAAAGAACCTTCTCCCAAAAGTGAAGCAGTATCGGTACCAATATTTGCACCGACAATGACTTCCTTTCTCCTTGGTTTGAGAAGGTCAAGTACATTTTCTCTTAAACTTTTTCCTGTTAGTTTTCCGCTTGCCATGGTTTAATTTTACCATATGCGCGCGATGTGTAAAGTAAAAATTTATAAATTTTTAGAGTTATCCACAATTTCAGAAAATTCTTCTTCTGTAATTACTCTAATTCCTAACTTTTTGGCTTTTTCGAGCTTGCTACCAGCATCAGCACCAACTACAACAAGGTTGACACTCTTTGACACAGTATCTGCACACTTGCCACCCCTTTCAATTACAAGTTGTTGGGCAACACTACGCTTATACTTTGAAAGTGAGCCTGTAAATACAACATTATATCCCACAAATACGCCTTCTGTTACAACATCTTCCTCAACAATAGTAACTCCATTTTTGAGAAGGGCTGAAATCAAGGCTCTATTTTTTTCGTTTTCGAAATAGCTGATAACATTATTTACCATTATATCGCCAAAATCATCAAGCAATATAAGCTCAAAAGGTGTAGCATTCATGACTGCATCAAGAGTTACAAAATGATCGGCAAGTTGCTTTGCTGCCTTTTTGCCAATTTGTGGAATACCAAGTGCAAACAAAAATCTTGCAAGAGTGGTCTTTTTGGATTTTTCGATACTCTCCAAAAGATTGGATATCTTTTTATCCTTGAACCCATCAAGGGTTGCAAGTTCAAGATATGTTAATGTATAAAGCCTATCTGGAGATGTAACCTTGAGCTCGTTATATAGTTGCTCGGCTGTCTTTTCCGAAAAGCCCTCAATATTCATACATGGCTTTGAAGCAAAGTGGTCAAGGGTAGAAATTATTTGTGGAGCGCAATCAACGGTATTTGTGCAATAGTAGAATACACCATCAAGTTTTGTTGGTGCACCACAAGCTGGACATACTGCTGGTGGCAAAATGTCCACAGCATTTTCGCCATGCTCGTATACACCCATAATCTCGGGAATAACATCGTTTGAGCGCCTAATTAAAACACGGCTTCCTATCTTAACACCCTTCCTTTGGATATCCGAATAGTTATTTAAGGTTGCCCTTTGTACTGTTACACCTAAAAGGTCAACAGGCTCTAAAATAGCAAGTGGATTGAGTTTTGATGTCCTTGAAACCTGCCATACAACATCCTTTAGAATGGTTGTTGTTTCCACTGCTTTGAACTTATAAGCAAGTGCCCAGCGTGGGAATTTTTCGGTATAGCCAAGGTCCAAACGAAGGGAAGTTTTGTTGACTTTTATAACAGCTCCGTCAATCAAAAAGTCAAGGGAATCACGCTTTGACTCAATGTTATCCAAACCAGCTTTAAGCTCATCCAAGCTGTTGATAAGACTGAATTCTTCGCCAACTAAAAAGCCGTTTTCTATGATAAAATCGCGCATTTCCTTTTGACTACTGAAGGTAATATCTTCGTGATATCCTATATTGTATGCAAAGAAATCAAGCTTTCTTTTTGCTGTTTCCTTGGGATTGAGATTACGAATTGCGCCAGCTGCAGCATTCCTTGGGTTTTTGAGTGGGATGTCTGCTGTTTTGTTGTACTCGTCAAAAGCACTAAAACGCATGATGCCTTCGCCTTGTATTTCAATAAGTCCTTTGAAAGGTATTTTAAGTGGAA
>JAFXIB010000049.1 GCA_017533505.1 Clostridia bacterium
ATCGGCTACGATAAGTGATGTTCGCCTTGCGAACACGATAAGTGATTTTCGCTTTCGCTCAAACGATAAGTGTCAAGCTGGCGCTTGCGTTAAGGTTAGAGCATATACAAAGTACAAAGCTAAACTTTACACTCTAACACATTGTGAGTGAAACAAGGTTAAGTGATAGCCTATCGGCAACGATAAGTGATGTTCGCCTTGCGAACACGATAAGTGATTTTCGCTTTCGCTCAAACGATAAGTGTCAAGCTGGCGCTTGCGTTAAGGTTAGAGCATAAAGTGTGTGCTAAAATGATATATGCGTTCTAAAATAGTATTTTCGAATATAAAAAAGGGATAATTACTTATCCCGAGTTGTTATAAACGGTTATTTTCTTTTGTTGTGTTTATGGATTTAACAAGTTTTGCTCTAATGACACCACAGTCATTCTTGAGCGAATAATAAGTTGTGGGGCTTATCTTTTTAGTATGGAAAAGCAACTCTAACCAATACTCTGTTTCATAACATTCTTTGAGTGCAATTTGTTGTTTATGTATAAAATCAGCAGTACTTTGACCATATAAAGCTTCTCTCAAGTTTGCGCCAATACTTGTTGCACTTCTTAATAATTGTGTAGAAAGTACAGAATTGCATTGAAGGTTATCACACAAGTTTGATACATTAATGGCAAACTCAAGGGTTAAATCAGCTAATACACTATTTCTCATAAAACTATCCTTTTCGTTCATTTTGTTTACAAAATGAATCACTTATCGTTGCGTTAGCAATCACTTATCGTGCAAGGTTTATCCTTGCATCACTTATCGTTGCGCCAGCAAACACTTATCTCTATAATACCCTACTCTACATCTCCCTTGGCTTGTATAGCTCATTTGTCGTACTGCGCCCCGACGGGTTTTCTTATTTTTCAAAGTATTTCGCTAAAATGTCGCGTTTTTAACGACTATCTCATCTATGTAGTATTCCTTCTGATTATACTGATAATACGCAATCAAATGAATTGCAGTATATCCTACCAAAATGATTGGCACCATAACGGTGGGGATAATTAGGAAGGTGGGGATGAGGGTAACGGAAATGATACCGAAAGCAACAAGATTTAGGGTGAGAATTGCTGGGAAGGTTTTGCTCATGAGCTTGATGCCCAGCTTGAAACCACGCTTAAATTGGAGATTGAACTTGATGTTCTCGTTGATAAGTGTGGGGACGAGTTGTCCCATAACGGACATACGGAGTGTGATGAGTACAAGTCCAAGTGAGAGCGCAAAGAGCATACCGAATATGCCGATGCCTTGCACCATCCATTTGCCAAGGAAGAAAGCAAGTGCCACTATACCAAGGTCGATTGGGTAGGAAATGAGAGTGTAAACCAGTCCCATCAAAACGCCCTTCCAGCCTATTACCATAACGGAGTGGAAGAAACCTTCTTGGAAATTGGTTGCCATTTTGCTGTTTAGAATGAAAGCTACTGGGCAAACGATGAGAGCAATAAGGAGCTTTGCTACAAAGAAGATAAGCACACCAAGGATTGCAACCTTCAAGACATCGTCTGGGTGGGTAGCAGTAAAGCTATCGACGGTGTTGATAATTCTATCAAAGACAGCGTTGTCGCCACGCAAGAAATCTTCGACAAAGTGGTCGATGTAGTCAGCGACATTGATGGTTTCGCCGAGAGCTTCCAAAATGGGACTAACGATGGTAACGACGAGTGCCGAGCCAATGACGATGATAATCAAGGCGTAAACAAGCACCTTAAAAACAAGATTGATGTTGGATAAAGTAAGGGATAATGAGTGTCTTGTAAGCATAATTATCTCCTATTTATATTGGTTGAAGAAATATTCGCGAGTGTAGTCTTCGCGAGGTAGCTCATTGACTTCGTAGTAAGAAACAAATGAAAGTGCAACAAGATAAACAAGGCTGATGGCATACATAACGGTTTCGACAACCAAGCTGACGATTAGGTTGTCAGCAAGGCTCAAAAGCCCACCCACTATGTAATTGAGTAGCATTGGTAGGAACACTACCATAAACATACGGAGTGTAAGTCTACCACCAGTACGGTTGACAGCTTCGGCAAGCGCAACTCTTGGGCGAAGTCCGTTGAAAGTCATATATGGTAAATATAGGATACCCAAAGCTATAAAATAGCATACCAAAGCTACATTTAGTACGAGAGCTATGAGCGACATAATTTTAGAAATCAAAACAGATGTAAAAGTTTGGAAGAGTACAAGCATTGCACCAAGCAAGAGCTTGCCGACGATAACGACCAAACTTGCAGTAATGACAGCACAAGAAGATGGCAAAAATGCTTCGTTGAACTCACGCAAAAGTCGTCTGTTTACGCTGAACACCCCCACTCTCAAATTACGGCTAATGACACTTGCCATAACGGAAATGGAAAAGAGCAGTAGCACTATGGTAATAGCACCAGCAATCACCACGCGAAGTGGACTTGCAGTACCCCCAAACATAAGGGCAGAAAGGAAATCGAGATTGCCCACCTCAAAGGTTTCAATCCACTGCTTATAGACATGGTGAGGAGCAGTTATTGCTGCGCCAAAACCAGCTGGCAAGGCAATCAAGAACAGGAACAAAAATCTTTTGCCCTTTTCAAGTTTGAACAGATATTCAAGTGTTTTTTTGAAATAAATCATAGTAAGACTCCGATTTATTAAAGTTGCTACGCAAGATAATTACCTCGCTATGCTCGGCGATAACTACTCTCGCCTTGCGAGAGCGAGAAATACCTCACTCCGTTCGGCGCGAAATACAAGCACAAGTGCTTGCGTTGTGGTTAGAGCATATTGTGAGTGCCAAAAGTAACTTTACACTCTAATATATTCTTTTATCCTTAACGCAAAAAACAAAGTTTTTTGTAATTATTGCCCAAAGGGTAATTAACGCTCTCGCAAGGCGAGAGTAATTAACGCCACGAAGTGGTAATTATCTTGCAAAATGCATTTCGCATTAGCGAATGCTTTTTGCTTTCTTTTTCCACAAAACTACTCCAACCACTGCTCCCCCAATGAGAGCTACGCCACCGACAACGCCCAAGGTTATCCATAGCCATGTTAGGTCGCTATTTTGCTCCGATTCGGTGATGACAAGATAGTATTCTGCGCTGTTCAAGGATGTTCCAAAGCGCACCCAGTTTGCACCTTTTTGGGCAGTTGCAAGGGTGTAGGTGTCGCCGATTTTGATGTAGATATCTGCGTTTTTGATATCCCCTTGAAGATTGATTACTTCATATACAAGGTCGGTTTTTGGTATGCTTACTTGCTGACCGTTTACTGTTAGCTTATAGTTTAGCTTGTAGGCATAGCCATTGCCATTTAGGGCATCTTTTAGAGCGTCGGGCAGGTCGGATTTTGCGTATTTTGCAACGATAAACTCGGCTTTTACATCACCTCCACCAAGGCTGGGGAGAGTGTTTTTGTTAAGGTTAACTGCACTCAAAGTGCCACCAAGCAAGTCGCCATTTGTGATATCAACGGAGTAGGTTGCCCCTATGCTGTAAGCATTTTTGAAAGCTGTATAGTCGCCATAGAAGAAGCTGAACCAATCGTTGGTAACGCCGATTTTGTCGGTGAGCGCGTCACCTGTATAGAAACGGAGCAGTAGTGCCGAATAGCTTTCCATTGCCCTATTATAAACGGTCGAGTTGGTATTTTCTTTGTTTTTATCAAGCTCTTGACCGATTGCGACCATATTGCTCTTGACGGAGTAAACACCAGACTGTGGATAGGTGGTAACATCCATACAAATCATAAATCTATCGTCGGTATCGTCGTAGTTTTCGCGCTCGAACTTGTTGTCGAACAGCGTACCGATGTTAAGGTTACCTACTCTATCTACAACGAAGTAGTAGTAATAACCGTCCTTTTCGACATTGAACTTGATAGTTTGCTCAAGGATAGCGCTCAAGGGGCTCAAAAGTCCCCACTTTTTGACAACTTCGACACTCTCGTCGGTTAGATTTTCTTCGGTGAGGTCGGTTAGAGCCATATCGGTACGGAGTATCATAATTTCTTCCAAGCCACATCTTGCAGTTGAAAGCGTACCTGTTGATTGGGTGTCCATAAACTTTAAGGTAAGACCAAAGGCATATTTTCCGTCAGTACCCAGCACACCGTGAGTAATTCTATCGGTGCTCATTTTGGGTGCAAGGTTGTCGATATCCTTGACGATGGAAGTTGCACTCAACCTACTTGTTTCGCCTGGCATATCGCACTCAACATAGAGAGTACCGTTGTAGTGTAGCTCGATGTAGAATACCTTTTTTTCGTAGACGATGCTGATATCCGACCACTTACTCTCCACCTTATCGGCGATGGTTGCGCTTGGAGCGACAAAGCTCTCGCACGCGCCCGCGTGTTTAATATAAGGAATATCATCGTTGATATTTGCATCTCCGTAAATTGCCCAAACGGGCTCGGAGCTATCGACTTCGTAGGCAAAATAGATGCCTGTTGCCGAAAGTGGAAGAGTGATTTTGAGCTTTACACCTTGCTCTTTGCTGGAAAAAGTTGCGCTGACTTTGTTGGGGGTTTCGTCAGCGATTTCGATAGCTCCACCACTTGCGCCGATGTTGGAGTTGTCGGCATAAGCGACCTTGTCCCCACTATAATCCAAGGACAAAAGTGCGCCCACAAGTGTGAGCAAAATAAACATAAGGGCAAAGGCAAGCGCCAAAGCGCGCTTGCCCCCCTTTCTTACAAATTTTAGTATCTCCATCTGCGTTTCTTTTCGATGATTTCTTGTTCGACTTTCTTCTTGTAAGCGTGTTCTCTACCTTCAAGACCTTGGTTCCATTCATAAGCCTTACGGGCATCGTGTGGAAGATGCTTTCTCTTGCGAAGTGGTAGAGCGATGAGAGCAAGGATTGCACCAATCACTATCATAGCGACGACGGTCAATACTGGGATAATCCAATATGGGAAGTCGTTTTTGTAGAATACGATTTCGCCCGAGCTATCGGCATAGAATGTTACATAGTTGCCCTCTCTTGTGACGATGATACCCTCAAGGTTGCCGATACCTTCAACGGTAAGGTTTTCTGCATCGACATACTCATCTGGGATACGGACATAGAACTTAACCTTGCTATCAAGGACGGTATTTAGTCCATTTTCCTTGACGGAAATCACTTGTACGGTAGCCTTTTGACCAAGCATCTTGGTAAACCAAGTGGTTTGGTCGACGGTGTCGTAAACTTCTTCAAATGAAACGGTAACATTGGAGCTAAATCCGTTTTCGGAAGTGATGTAGCTACTTGTATTGGGGTCGGTGATGACCTTATTTGTGATGGTAGCAGATAGGTTATAAATTGGGTCAACCAAGGTATAGTTTCTTGCGTGCAAGCCGACAAGCTCCCAAGAAGTGATGACGACCTTATGGACACCGATGTTAGCCTTGTTACCTTCGGTTTCTGCTATGAGTTTGACATCAACTTCGTCCCCTCTCATAACGCCTTCAAGGTCAGCCTTAACTTCGATTGCGCCAAGACCGTCGTAAGCCTTGTTGTATGCCTTGAAGTCGCGTAGGCTGATTTGTTTAGGATTAATTCTAAACATAGCAGTCAAGGTAGTTGCGTTGTAGTTGGGGTCGGTGATGGTAACCTTAATGGAGTAGTTACCGGCATTTGTGGGCATATTCTCATAACCTGGGAACTCGATTTCGTAGCCGACATTAGCTGGGGTGGTGCTTACAAGTGGCATACTTACGGAGCCATAGATTTGGTTGGAGAGTGATTCACTTTCAAACATAAGCTCGCTTACAGTTCCCTATAAACGACATAAGGAACGGAAGCATAATTGCTGTCGATTAGGTAGTCGTTGTCGTCAAGGACGGCAGTTACGGTATATTCGCCCACTTGGGTGGGTGGAACAAGCTTGCTTTCGCCGGTAGCGTTGTTGGTATAACGGAAGATAATCTTTCTGCCGTACTCGATGTAGTTGGTAGCGTCATCGCCGACCAAGGTATCTTGGATGATTTGAACACTTGGATAGTACTCAATGCCATATTCGGAGTGGTAAGCATCGGTTGAAACGCCACCGTTACGGAAGTCGATTTGGATAGCCTTCTTGATGACGAAGATAGCATAGGTATATGAGCCTGTATAGTTATTTTCGTTGATGTAGGCAGTATATTGATAGGTACCAGCTCTTTGGATGGTGCCACCGATAGCATTTTCAAACTGGGAGTTATCAACATTTAGACCTGCTGGGTAGGTGGTAAATACTGGGCTCAAGATAGTCTCGCCATATACAAAGCTATTTGCGCTGACTGTCATAGTAGCGCTTGCCTTTACGACCTTGACTGGAACAGTCAAAACAGTTAGCTCGTAGTTAGCAGTATCTTCTGGAGTGAACAAAATTTCCACCATATAAGGAGCGATTTCGCCAGTAATAGCATCGAACTTAACATCGCCAAGTACGGTATCTTCTTGTACATACTTGAATGAGCCATATACACCACTTTGACCACTTACATAAACGATTGAGCCACCAGAAATGGTACTATTGCCAAGATATTGACCATAGGTAAGGTCGCTTGCAAGTGGCAAGGTGCTTTCGGCAAGAACTGCTTGAGCCTTGTAGATAGTGAAGGTTGTGGTTGCGCTACCTGCGTAGTTAAGGTTATCGATGGTAGCAGTAACTTCATAGATACCAGCGCCAACAGCATTTTGAACATTTAGTCCGTTTTGACGGAATGAGTAAATGATGTTGATGTTACTATCGGTATCGACATCGGGGGTGAGTGGTCTACCTGTGTAGTATTTAGCAAGTGTCTTGAATTCAACACCGATTACAGCCTTTGTGATATGGATGGTAGCAAAGCAAGTAGCTTTTGCGTAGTTGGAGTTTTGTGGAGTGAATACAAGAGTGATGGTATTTTTACCAGCATTCAAGGTATTGAGTTCGGGTTCAGCAAAGCTGAAAGTACCATCAAGAACGGTGCCATTGGTAGCTTCGGCGATACCACCGTGGATACCTGCGTGCTTGAGCATTACTCCATAGCTGATTGCATCAATGCTTGGTATAGCGTAAATGTTAACACTTGCTTGACGGATATCAAGTATAGTTTCGCCCCTACCGCTTATATTTGGATGATTTACGATATTTGCAACCACTCTATATGTGCCGACATTTACAGGAACTTCGGTTGTGCCATTAGCTTGTCCCATAACATAGTACATAATTTGGATGTACTCAAGTGAAACATTGTTGCTTACTTCTGGGATGATGCTAATTGGTTGGTTGGGGTTGTAGGTATATGAGTAGCTTGCATCAAAGGTTACGGTAGCAACGCGCTTATGGATGATGTAGTCAAACTCTCCACTTGCAGTATAGTATGGGTTCTTTGATGAAATTGATACAACTACTTTATAGTTACCTG
>JAFXIB010000050.1 GCA_017533505.1 Clostridia bacterium
CATAGCCTTTAGGATTGCAATACCCATATAGCAACCAGATAGATTGTCATTTGCACCATCAACGACCTTTCTCTCGTCCCACATGAAGTATAGACCAAAAATAAAGGGAGCAAATACAAGGATTGCAAATCCAGCATAATAGGTCCAGCCCCATACTTCGGGAGTTGCTACTTGAGCAATAGGACCAACCTTGATAGCACAAATGATAAAGAATACCAAACTGATGATTGCACCACCAAAACCTACTGCGATATGACCTTCATATGCCCAGTCACCAAGCTTATCGTTGAATGTTAGTAGCCAAACTGCATCGGGGTGACCATTGTAGAAAATTCTTGCTTTGGTTTCGCCCTTTGGCTTTTTGATAGCTGTAACATTGGTGCCCATTGCTGATGGGAATAGGAAGTCAACTACCTTTTGATAGAAACCAAATTGAGCAATCATAACTGCAAAGCCAAATACTGTTAGAATTACACTTGCAAGTGGTACAAAGAAATAGAGTATGTAGCTGATTAGCAAGCATGTTGCAGTAACATAAATCCAACCAAAGAAGGCATTTGGATTTTCTTTGAAACGCTCTACACTAACGCGCTCACAGCCACAATCATTTTTGAGAACATCTGCCATATATTCGCAAGCAATATTCTCGCCCTCGGAGCCTGGAGCACGCTTGGGCATATCTTTGCAGATATGGGTGATTTCATCAACCATATACTTTGCACTTTTTTGTTTATTTTCGATTATCTTTGAAAACATAACAATTCCTCCTCTATGCAATATATATTAACATATGAATTAATAAATTTCAATATGAGAACACCTTACTTGTTGAAGAATTCTACAAAATCCACTTGGTCATAATACCTTTGACCTTTGAAATTTTTGTAGTTGAACAGCGTTGCTGTCTTACCCCTATTGGTTACTATCTTTTGTACATAGTCCTTTTGAGGGGCATCTGGATAGTCGGTAACAACCATCTTTTTGTATGGGAGCGCTTCAAAGCGCCTTACAATATCTTCATTTTGCCAAGGAAGTCCTGACATAATAACGCGAATGTCATCATAGTTTACTCTTTTTGCGCGCTCCATCCACTTTTGGATAGCTTTCTTATTGCTGTGATAATGTACGCAATAAATTTTGATATCGCCAAGCAGTAGCACAGGGAAATGCTTACCCTCTCTTTTTGTTGGTACTGGGGTAAGTGAAAGATAGTAAGAAAGGTTTTCCATCAAGCGCAAAAAGTCGTCAAACCTTATAAGCAAATTTACTGTTGGGCTATTGAATCTTACACCCAAATCAGAGCAAATGACACCACCCATGCAAGCTGGAGAAAATAGACTAAAATCGTGGTTGGTTAGGCGCGAGCGCATCTCCATTAGATATGGTTTTCTATTATGCTCGCCAAATATTTTTCTTATGAGATAAATGGGGTGTTGCATTAGTGACGCTCCAAAAAGTTCTTTGCCTTTGGTAAAAGTGGCTCTGTACCCATCAACTTATCACAGCCCTTGCCTATCAATGTAATAAGTGGTGAGTTGATAATTGTTGTAATTAGGGTTCCTAATCCAAGAGAATGGAAACTTGTTTTGTAAATTTCGCTCCAATTGAATTCTTTTACATCGCCAAACAAAGTGAAGGCAAGCACAAGGGATACTGCAAGCAAACTAAAATCATATATGGGCTTTACGATATTGATGTTTAGCTTGTAGGTAATAGACATATCCTTTACGAAAATATCATAGGATTGAATGGGTAGATAGGTACGGAAGAAGCATGCAACACCTATTGCTGTTGCAACATCTCCAACAATGAGCATAACATATCTAACCCATACAGCATCAAATGGCTCTGGTCCTAAAATAAGCAACCACATATCCAAAACATAGCCATAAATTACACCTACAACTATTGTAAGTACATAGCTTATTTTTACCTTGAGAACAACAGCGCAAAGGAGTAGCGCAAAAAATGCTTGCACCAAATACTCTACAACACCAATTGTAAAGAATGTTGGAGCAATGCCATCAATTGCTTCGTGAATAATAAAAGCTGGGGCAGCAATCATACTTACGCCAAGATTGGCTTTTGCGCATAGTGCTACACCAAGCGACACAAAAAGCAAACCCAACAACCAATAGAGCTCGCCACCTTTATTAAACTTTCTAAATTCCTTTTGCATAGGGGCATTATAGCACACAGGCGCGCGCAAATGCAATTATAAAGAGCGCATACGCGCCCCTATTATTCTCATATGAATATATTTGCATAGTTACATATTAGAGTTAGTGTACTCAACTGCCCTATTGATAGTATGAGAACACTTCTAACACTTTGTATATCGCTCAACGCGAAGACAAAGTTTATACTTATCACGAAGGGTGGCAATTTGTTGCATCATGGGTGAGTGGTGATGTAAGTCAAGTGCTTCTTGACTAACCCACTCGTCAATGAGCAAAACAGTTTCGGGGTCATCCATTGGGAAAAAGTAGTCGTACCTAATGTTACCTTCTTCGGCGCGTACCCTTTGTACAATACCACTTGAAACCATTTCGCTTGCGAACTTTTTTGCGTTTCCGTCCTTGCCTGTATAGTATAAATTGATAAGCAAACTCGTATTACTCGCTAATTTCCTTTAAGCTAAATCTAATAATTTTGGATAGGTTTTCAAGAGATATTTCCACTTGATATCCAATCTTGCCTGCACTAAAAATTATGGTGTCAAAATGCTCTGCAGAACTATCGATGGTTGTAACAAAAAACTTCTTCATACCTATTGGAGAGCATCCACCATGTACATACCCCGTCAAAGGCAAAAGCTCCTTTGACTTTATCATTTGTATACTCTTTTCGCCAACAGCTTTAGCTCCCTTTTTTAGGTCAAGCTCCCTTCCAACAGGAACAACAAAAACATAGTTTTGTTTGCTTGCCCCAACTGTAACCAAAGTCTTGAATACTCGAGATGGGTCTACACCTATCATTTCGGCAACAACCGTACCACTAACTGCTTCCACGGTATCGTAAAAGTGTGGTATGTATGCAATCTTCTTTTGCTCCAATAGGCGCATTACATTTGTTTTGTCTATGTTCTTCTTCATTGCTCTACTTTATTGTTTGAAAATAATCATTGATGAGTTGCATCCTTTCCACTTGCTTAACTCCAAATGGACAGCGACTATCACAATGCCTACAGCCAATGCAAGCATCAGCTTTAAGTGAAAGCTTTGTATAGTGGTTTTGCGCCAAAGTATCACCAGCAAGAGAAAGGTCATAATACTTGTTTACTAATCCAATGTCAATGCCCATAGGACATGGTTGACAATGGTTGCAGTATACACAAGTACCTTGGATTGTGTCTGCTGTAAAGCTACCAATGATAGAGTAGTCCTTTTGCTCATTGGTTGCATTTAGGAACTCAAGTAGCTGATTTAGGTGCTCCATAGTTTGCACTCCCGGAACAGCAACAAGCACACCAAATTTTTCTCTTTCGCTTCCGTGAGGTAGTTGTCTATATTCCATAATTGCCCCTATGAACATCAGCCAAACACTTCTGCCGATGCAACAATTTTTAGTATTTCCTTATCAATTTTATCTCTGCCGTAGGCATCCAAGAATAAATCGTTGTATCTCTCGGTTTGAAGATTGAATCCCAATGACCACAATCCCCAAAAGATATCAATGTGCCTATCTCCTACTCCAGCACCCCCTACATCAATGAATGCCGATAGCTTCCAATCTTTTAGTATTATGTTGGGCAAACAGTAATCTCCGTGTACCAAAACATCACTCTTGAAAGCGCCCTTTCCATCCATCAAAACCTTGTATGCTTCTTCTGCTGAACTATATCCAAAATTGTCTGGAAAGTGTGTCTTATCAAAATTGTCAGTTAGGTAGTTGTGTTGAGCAAGGTTTACATACTCTTCCATTTTGTTGAAGCACGGACAATCGCTGTAATCAAGCTCATGGAGTTTGCGTAACTCCTCACCTTGTAGTATGCTCAATCTCTTTGGCTCATCGGTGTGCTTTTTGTTGACACAATCTTCCCCTTGCACTTTTGCTGTAATCATTATATCGCACTCATTTGAGCCAAAATACAATACCTCTGCGCCTATACCCTTTTTGTGGAAATATGATGTCATCATATATTCCCTTTCAAGGGAGCCCTTTTTGTCCGTTTTAAGATAGTAGCCACTATCCTTATCAATAAAGAAAACCTTTGCTCCAGAAGCGCATGAGCTATCATACACCTTTGCTCCTAAAACAAGGCTCTCAATCTCTTTTGGAAGGTCTATTGGGATTGTATCTATCAATGTCTTTTGCATATTATATCCTAAAACCAAAGTAAGGTGTTGAATACCACAACTTGTAGCAAGTACAAAGTAAACACTATCACATTTATTTTGCTAAAAGGCTTATACCTTTTGAACAATACATAATATATAATTTGTCCGATTACAAATGGTACAGCTATGACCTCAATAATCCATGGGAATAGCACTCCCATTTCTATACCAGTACCCACCATGGTGGCATTCTTGATATCTTCCATAATCAAGTGACAAGGCCAATATATATGAACCAAGTTGATAACTATAAAGATTATCGTTAGTATAACACCAAATAACCTTTTTTCAAATGTATAGTCTACTTTCATTTTAGTTGTCATTTTCTCGTTTTTTCGACATGCTATACTAAACTATAGTAAAATTAACTTTTGAGTCTTGTTCAACTCTCACATTTGTCCTTATGCGTTTTCTTTTGCGGTTGTAATGGAGGAGATGAGTTTTTTACGAATAGTACCACATTTGTTAGAAAGCGTTTTATATGTTCTTTCATCTATTGAGCCGACCTTGAACAGTATTTCGAGCCAGTAGTCAGTTTCATAGCATTCCTTCAGGGAGATTTCAAGTTTGTTTATAAAGTCGGCGGTACTTTGTGCATATTTGGCTTCATAACTGTTTGCTCCGATAGATGAGCAGGAGCGCAAGAGTTGATTAACAAATACGGCTCTGCCTTTGATGTTATCACAAACAGCTGTTATCTCTATAGTAAGTTCGACTGCGAGTTCTTTGATTGTTTTGTTCATTTTAGTCTCCTTTTAGTTCGCTCCGCTCACGCGATATGCACCTTTGGTGCGCGATATTTTTTTGCGTTGCAAAACAGCGATATTATTCTGTGGTGCAGAATAGCGATATATTTGCAACGCGAAATATATTTCGTGTTGCAAATGTGGTGGAAAGCATGCTACCTATAAATCCTCACGCCGCGCAGTTCGCGGCATATCGCGCCACAGGCATATCGCACGCAAATGAAATGTATCGTATATCGCAAATCCCACGAAGGATTTATATCGCTTTAGTTTGTCTTCTTTGCAAGACAAACTAAACTTTCCACATGACTGGTGCTTGGAAACATAACATAAGTTGTGATTTCGGTGGGTGTAAACTCTGTTAGATTTGCTATATCTCTTGAAAGGGTTGCTGGATTGCAAGAAATGTATATTA
>JAFXIB010000006.1 GCA_017533505.1 Clostridia bacterium
TACCGTCGGAAGATGTAAAGGTCCATGGCTTTGTATATTCTACATTGTCGGTGCCATCGCCTGGGATGTTGAATTTTACATCTTCGAGCTTGTGTGCCTTGCCATCGTAGAATAGCATATTTTCGCTTGCAGCAGAGGTGTTACCAAAGCCGTAGCCGATGTTGAAGCCAAACTTTTTGCCGTCTGGGAGTACTGTTTGCAAACTGCCCCAGTACCAAGTGTTATCATAGGTCCAAACGCCTCTACCCCAGTCAAGGGTGCCAAGAGCATCGTCAAGGTTGAATATCTTGTTGCCAAGACGGAATTCGCCCTTACAGCTCAAGCAGTTGATTTTTGCATTGTAGTAAAAATATTTAGGAGTATCGAATGGTGTTGCAATGAACATACATTCTTCTGGAGTGTCAGAAAGCACAAAATCAAAGCTTAATTCTTCGCCCTTATCGCCAAAGTTTGGATATTTGCCAAAGATATGACGGGTTTTGCCATCGTTGATAAAGCTCATTTCCACATTGCCGTTTACGCAAATAGCATCGCCTTTCAAAGTTGTAGGTGGCATGTGGAGCTTGCCCATTGGGAAGAAGAACACGCTACTCTTTGTGATTTGTGATGGAGCTTTGAAGTCCATTACGGTTGCGCTCATTGCGCCAAGATATCCCATATCGGATATGGTTAGGCAAATGGCATAGTCATCGTTGCCTACATAGTAGTAGTCCCATTCCTTAATTCTCCATTTTTTTGCCTTGATATCGTCGCGATTGTATTCAAGCAAATATTCTTTAGCATATCCTGGTTCACGGATATTGCCATTTTCATCCAAGAGCTTTCCTTTTTCGATAATGCGATTTTGCATAGTTGCCTCCTAATGTTGATAATAGAATTATATCACTTTATAAACATCATTTCAATAGCCAAATTGAGATATATTGAGTATAGACAAACGCGCGTGTTTATAGTATAATTATTTATATATCGTTTTATAACGGAGGAAGATATGCCAAACTATATAATTACTTACGATGTTGGTACAACTGGAATAAAGACCTGTTTGTTTGATGTAGGCTCCACCATCGAGCTCAAAGCAAGCGCAATGGAAGGATACAACCTTTATGTATTGGATAATGGTGGCGTAGAGCAAGATACCAAAGAATGGTGGAATGCAATGTGTGTTACCACAAAGAAGATATTTGCATCATATGATGTAGACCCCAAGGAAATCCAAGGTATTTCATTCTGCTCACAAGCACAAGCATTGGTACTTGTAGACAAGGATTGCAATCCTATTAGACGCGCAATGAGCTATATGGATCAACGCGCAAAGGAAGAAATAAAAAAGGGTATTGCACACGGCATACAAATTGCAGGAGCAAATGTATTCAAGCTTTTGAAGTCTTTGTACTACACAGGCGCAGTTGCAGCATCAGTTAAGGACCCTGTTTGGAAGTATAAGTGGGTAGAAGCACATGAGCCCGAAAACTTCAAAAAGGCATACAAGTGGTTGGATGTTAAGGAGTTTTTGATTTCACAATGCACAGGCGAGTGCATTATGACAGAGGATAGTGCATTTGGAACCCTTATTTTTGACATTCGCAAAAACACTTGGGCAAAGCCAATATGCAAAATGCTTGGCGTTGACACAAAACACCTTGCACCCATCAAAAGGAGTACCGATTGTGTAGGTTTTGTAACCGAAAAGGCATCAGCTGAACTTGGTTTAGCAGTAGGCACCAAGGTCTTTGGTGGTGGTATGGATGCTGCTCTTATTGGTGTAGGCGCTGGCGCAACCGAAATTGGCGACACTCATATTTATAGTGGTACATCAGGCTGGGTAGGTACAGTAGTAGGCAAGTCAATGGTTGATACTTCTGCTATGATAGCAGCAACCGTAGGCGCAGAAAGAGGCAAGTATAACTACTTTGCAGAAATGGAAACTTCCGGCAAGTGCTTGGAGTGGGTTAAGAACCATTTGGCACTTGACGAAATTGGTATCTATCTCAAGACCACCAATGTTACCGAAAACGAAGACATCGAAAAGAGATATACATCTCTATACGACTATATGACCGAGGTTTGTGCATCAATCAAGCCTGGTTGTGGTGGTGTTATTTTCACTCCATGGCTACACGGTAACCGTTGCCCCTTTGAAGACCCCAACGCAAGAGGAATGTTCTTCAACATCAGTTTGGAAACTGGCAAGACAGAACTCATCCGTGCCGTTTTGGAAGGCGTATGCTTCCACCAAAGATGGATGCTCGAAGCAGAAGCCAAAAAGGCAAAGGTTAGCGAAGCTATCCGTTTTGTAGGTGGTGGTGCGCTATCAAACTTTACAGCACAACTCCTTGCAGACATCACCGGACACACCGTAGAAGTTGTATATGACCCACAAAATGTAGGTGCAGTAGGTGCATGTGCTTGTGTTGCAGCAGGTCTTGGCATAATCGAAAGTGTATCCAAGGTAAAAGATTACATTCTTGTTGAAAAGACCTTTACACCAAATCTTGAGAACAAAGCTATCTACGACAAGAACTTTGAAGTATTCAAGCAATTATACAAGTCTAACAAGAAGAACTATGCACTTCTCAACAAATAGTGGAAGGTATATTAAAGTAATAAACTCATATATTAAGGAGTAGACTATGAAGAAATATATTGGTTTACACATTGTTTCCTTAATTCTTACCATAGGCGCATCGGTGTTCTGTGGCATAATGATTGCTGACTTCCTTGGAGCGAGCGATGGCTTGGAGCAAGCAGCATCCTTGACGGTAGGGATAATCTTTGCCGTGATAGGAGCTGGCGTTTATCTCATAGCATCTATACTTGGTGCTGTGGGCTGGGGACTCAGCAAAAAGCAGGGCAGTAGCGTAGCGCTCTTTGTGGTCGAAACCTTGCTCCCAATAGTGCTGATAGTAGTAATTTTTGCAATATATCTTATATAAAAACAAACGCTCCGAAATCGGAGCGTTTTTAATTGATAATCAGTTTTTATAGTTGGTCGCTTAAAGTATCAAGTAGTTCAAGCTCGTGGAGTTCAATCAAGCCACGGTCTGCTTGAGATGCAAGGTCTGGGTTGATGGGGAGTCTTGCAATATTCTTGATGTTATATTTCTTTGCGATTTCTTCAAGGTTGCTCTTTCCAAAGGGATAGTGCTTTTCGCCACACTTGTCGCAAACAAAGTAGCTCATGTTTTCAACGAGTCCAACGATAGGAATATTCATCATATTTGCCATTTTGACAGCCTTTTCTACAATCATGCCAACAAGCTCTTGTGGGCTTGTTACGATGATGATACCGTCAAGTGGTAGGCTTTGGAATACGGTTAGTGGAACATCGCCTGTGCCTGGGGGCATATCAACAAACATATAGTCTACATCGTTCCATACAACATCGGACCAAAATTGTTTTACGGTGCCAGCAAGAACTGGTCCACGCCAAATAACAGGGCTGGTTGCATCTTCAAGGAGAAGGTTGATACTCATAACCTTGATGCCGGTTTTGGTTACAACTGGTAGGATATTGTTTTCGTCCATAGCCTCACAGCTTTCGGTTAGTCCAAAAGCCTTTGGAATGGATGGACCGGTAATATCAGCATCAAGAATAGCAGTTTCAAAACCTCTTCTTCTTGCGTTTACTGCCAAAGTGCTTGTTACAAGTGATTTGCCAACGCCACCTTTACCACTTACGATACCATAAACCTTTTTTACATTGGATAGAGCATTTTGAGGTGCTTCAAACTCATTGACAGGTTTTTGGTTTTGAGTCTTGGATGGGCAATTCAAACCACAAGTGCTACAATCATGTGTGCATTCGCTCATTATGTCACTCCTTAATTAGATAATAAATACTTTTACGCCACGGGCTTTGATTTCGCCTTGGAGAAGCTCATCCTTGGTGGTTGCTTCGCCCGAAATAGCATTTTGGATTGCTCCATTACTATTATAGTCTATATATTCTTCATTTTCAAATATATTTTCTTTGAAAATATAATTCTTGTTACTATCTGTCTTGTTAAAGTAGCAAATTGCAGTTTTTCCACCTTGGAGTGGACGGACAAGAACATCAACAGCGCCCTTTACGATACGCTTTGCTTGTTTGCCAAGAGCATCTTGGTCAATGGCAATGAGTCGTGGGTTTGTGATGATTTCCTTGATGTCATCAGTCATAATACGGATATCGTTGCCAAGTAGCAATGGGGATGCCATCATGCACCAAAGGGCAAAGTGAGATAGGTTTTCGGTATAAGTGAAGTTGCCGACACCAACCTCCAACATATCAGGGTCATTCCAATGTCCAACATCGGCATACTTATATAGCTCTACATTGTGCTCATATAGATGCTTGATGGAGTTCCAGTTGTGATAGATATCTCCAGTTGTGCGCCAAAGGTTTCCTGCGCTCTTGCCCCATAGATGAGGCTCGCCACTACCCCACTCGCAAATGGAGAATACAATGGGCTTTTCTTCTACGCCATTGTCTAATGCGTAATCCTTGGTTGCTTGCGTGATACATTCGCCGGCATATTGGAATTGTAGCATGTCGGAAGTGGACTTATTGTTGATAGGGTTAAAGAGCTTAATCTTATTTTTGCCTTCCTTCAAAGAAATAATCTTTTGAGTGATATATTCTTGCCAATGGTATACTTCCTTTGGAATGTTGATTAGGTATAGCTTATCATCGTTTACTTGTACACCAAGGAGCTTTTCGTACTTGGGATATAGCTCGTGGGTATATACGGTTAGTACATATTCACCAGCACTTTCTACACTAACTTCCCACTCGATTGAGCCTTCTTGAGCATCCAAGCCACTGCAATGTTTTTTGAATCTTTGGGTACTATTCCAGCGCTTTTTGGGATACTTGGTTGTAAAAATATGTGCGCTACCATATCGGTCGCCGTCCTCAACGGAAAGGAGCTTTTTGGGAGCTTCGCCCACCTTGCTTACACCAATGCCAGCAACAAGGGGTGCATACATAGTGTATGGACGATTGTGGCAGTAGTCCAGTTTCCAATACTCAACATCCCAGCTTGCAAAGGTGTATGCGTCTTGGTACTCATGTCCTTGTGAGCCGGGGAAATGTTGGCAAGTGAGTGGACCATTACAGCTATAAATACCAAGCTTCATGCCAAGGTCATTTACCTTTTTTGCAAGAGCCTTTATGCCACTTGGGAAGGTAACAGGGTCGGAGACAAGCTCGCCCTTCATATTTCTTTCCTTTGCTTCCCAGCAGTCGTCAAGGTTAAAGTAGTTGTATCCAGCTTCTACAAGACCACTATCTTTCATAGCCTTTGCCATTTCGTAAAGCATGGTTTCATCTATGTTTTCCTTAAAGACATTCCAAGAGTTCCAGCCCATGGGTGGAGTTTTGCATAGTCCGTTGTCAAAGATCTTTTGGTTGTATAGTGTGGGGATTTTCCTTTCCTTTGGTGTTACCAATGAGCGTGCATAACAAACAGGGCAAGCGCCATTTCTTTTTCTCATATTAGCTCCTTATGATAGGTGTGTTTATATAACTTCGGCATTGACCAAAGTGATGTTTTCGTCAAGGTGTAGCTTTCTTACTTTGAGTGGTTTTGTGGAGTGATTTTTTAGATAAACGATTTTACCATTTTGCCACTTGAAGTCAATGGTGTATCCACCACGGAGTCGCTGACCTAATACTTCGCCGTTGCCCAAAAAATCTGGTAGAGCAGGAAGAAGCTCTATGGTATCATTTTCAATTTGGCAGAGAAGCTCATTTATGCCATGCACAAAACCAAAGTTGCCGTCAATTTGGAACAGGCGCGGTGGATGCATATCAAATAGATTTTTGAATATAGCCTTACCAAGAACTCTGCTTATAACAAGTGAGCATGTGTCTTTTTCTCGTAGTCTTGCCGAAATCGCAAGCGCCCAAGCACCGCTCCAACCAAAGTATTGTTTTACATTGAAGATACGAGTGTGCATCAGCCTTCTTACCCATTCGCGCTCTTCGGGGTTAGCATAGTATCCTATTGCGCGTGCTGGGTGGAATGCGTATAGGGGAGAGAAATGCCTATGTCCCATCTCTGGGGTAGGATAATACTTTGACCACTCCACAATGCCATCAATATCTTCTTGGAAGGGATAGAGCTTGTCAAGTGCATCTTTGACTTTTGTTGATAGTTCTCCATTTGGCATTAGCTCAAGGTAGTTGAGCAAACTTTGTTTAACAATACCCATATCAAAGGAAGAAGCGTAGTCAAGATAGCAATGCTTACCATCCTTTATAAAGGTGTTTTCGGGACTCGCAGAAGGGCATGTTACCAAATATCCATTGTGTAAAACGAGATAATCCAAAATGAACTTTACATTTTCAGTTAGGATGCTTTGTAGCTTGTCGGTATACTCACCCAATTCGCCATAGGTATAATGCTCATAGATTTCATTTGCAAACCAAGCGCCACAAAGTGGTGCATACATATATTGTGGGTTGCCCTTTACTGGTGCTGTCTTGCGCCAAATGTCGGTGTTATGGTTTACTGTAAAACCACTCGCGCCATAGTTGATACGCGCAGTTGATTGTCCTCTAATGGACAACTCATATACCATATCCAAATAGGGGATAAGGCACTCATTGAGTCCCACTTGTGAGGTGGGCCAGTAGTTCATTTCGGCATTGATATTAGTGGTATAATTGCTTGACCATGGTGGACGAATGTTATCATTCCAAATGCCTTGAAGGTTAAGTGCTTGTCCACCTTGCCTTGAGCCAGCAATGGTGAGATACTTGCCGTAGTTGAAGAACAACTCTACAAGCTCTGGAGTGATTTTGTTGAGCTTTGCTTTATAGTAGAGTGAGCTTGTATAAGCATCATTACAATTTGACAAACGAAGTGAGTGTCTGTTGTATAGAGAACTGTAATCGCGTATATGCTCATCTTTTAGAGAAGAGTAGTCAAGTGTCAAATCATCAAGTCTTTTGATGCACCTATCCACAACGATTGCGCTATCTGTTATGGGCATAGTGTCAAAGGAAAAGAATCCCGTTTCGGTTACAGCAAAAATGGTAAGACTGGTTGCGCCCCTAACACTTAAACCTTTTGAACTCCACTCAAGCGCGCCGTCAGTAAAGGGACGAGCAACAAGTGAAAAAGCCATACCCTTATGCTCATTATATTGCACAGCATTAGGCACAGCCCCCATATATGATGGCACAACATGGTCGGGTGCTTGTCCAAAAAGAATGATATCACCACTATACTTTTTGTCGTGATTAAGTTGGCTTTTGGTTGTGATAAAAGCATAAAATGGAGTTTTTGAAACAATCTTGTAAGCAAAAACATTGCTTGGATATGAGCAGAATGCTTCTCTGGTGCTTTGTGCTTGCGTTACACTAAAAATTGCAGTTTTAAGGTCAAGGCATCTTTCGTATTTTGAGCCTTTGAGTCCATTAAAATCAATATCAAGATACCCAAGTGGAAGATATCCTTCACTATAAGCGCCATCAAGCTTTTCTTCTGTGAGTTTGTCGGCAAGGTGATTTTTGCCTTCAAAAATAAGCTCTCTTACCTTGTCTAAATGCTTTAGGCTTTCGGGATTGTCGTGGTCTTTTGGATAGCCCGACCAAAGTGAAGAGTTATTGAAAGCAATCCTTTCCGAGTGCCTTCCACCATAAAGCATCGCTCCCATTTTTCCATTGCCTAAAGGGAGTGCGTCAATCCATTTCTTTGCAGGGTGTTTGTATTTTAAAATATCCATATAATCATTATACAACAAGTAGGGTTATATTTCAATATGCAACTAAACAAAAAAGAGCCATAGGCTCTTTATTTTATTTTTTGTTGATTTCTCGCATAAGCCTTTCAAAGTCGCCGTGCTTAAGATAGGCTTCGATGTGGGTGGCGATATCATCAAAAATACGGTTGAATTCAGCGTTGTCTTCTGCCTTTATTTGTGATAGCACATAGTCAGCAAGGTTGTATACACCATCTCTACCGATGCCCACTCTAATGCACTTAAATTTGTCGGTGCCGAGGCAAGCAACAATGCTCTTCATACCATTATGTGTGCCAGCAGAACCTGATACTCTTGCGCGTATTGCAAACCTATCAATGTCGATGTCGTCGTAGATTACAACAAGGTCATCTGGGGTAGTGCCATACTTTGCAAGCAAGCTCTTTACTGCTTGTCCGCTCAAGTTCATATAGGTTAGTGGCTTTGCAAAAACCACCTTTTCGGAGTTGCGTGAAAAGGTGCAAGTCAAAGCTTGGCACTCTGCCTTTTTGATGCTCTTGCCCATTTTTTCAGCAAGGGTATCAAGTACACGGAATCCCATGTTGTGGAAGGTGTTTTCATATTCTTTGCCAGGGTTACCAAGACCTACTATGATAATCATTGCTTGTTCCTCTTTTTCTTGAAGTAATTTGTGAGAAGGGAGGCACATTCTTCTTCCATAATGCCACCTTCAACATTTAGTCTATGGTTAAATCGTTTATCTGTGGGGAGATTATATAAGCTACCACAGCAACCAGCCTTTTTGTCGTATGCACCAAAATATATGCTACGCAGTCTGCTGTTGATTAGTGCACCGGCACACATAGCACAAGGCTCAAGTGTTACATAGATATCGCAGTCCTCAAGCCACCAGTTGTTGACTTTTTTTGTTGCTTTTTCGATAGCTTCAATTTCTGCGTGGCGAGTAGCTTGATTTTTGGTTTCCTTTTTGTTATGGGCGCGAGCAATAACCTTTCCGTCTTTGACAATGACAGCACCAATTGGTACTTCGTCAAAGGTTTCGGCCTTCATAGCCTCCTTTATTGCCATTTTCATAAACCGTATTCTGTCCATAACTCCTTTGCTATCTCCGTAAAGAAATTTATTATACCTTTATGTTTTTCTTTTAGCTCATCCAAATGCTCAAGTCCAATAGGGTGGGATAGATTATCGCTACCAACTTCGATGGTCAAGCCCAGTCGGTTGGTTGTGAGAGTGAAGTAATCCTTTATGCCACCAGTTGAGTGTGGTGTGCGCTTGAGCGCATAGCCCAACCTATCAGCAACAGCCTTTGCTTGCTTTTTGTATTTATGGTTTCCACCATAGCCATAGTAAACTTCTTCGCCCTTCGAGTGGTAGCAGACGACAAGTGCGTAGGAGTTGTTGTCAAGCAAGCGCTTTACAGCATAACTTTCAAGTTCGCTGAAGGGACATGGTCCAATGTAGCCACTTGGTGCAGGGCGCGTTAGGTTGCCCTTGCCTTGCCCCCAATCGGCATCGCAGTTTACATTTAGGTCCACAGCCCTTATGTTGGCTTTCCACAAGCTAAAATCGGTGGAGCCATCATTTACTCGTAGTAGGCTGATTCGGTTGCGCATAGTAAGTGGAATGCCATTTAGCCCCTCGGTAACCAGCGTTACTCCGTCAATGTTAAGCATAGGAATGCAGTCGACGGGATACTCGCCATCATACTCCTTCATAAGAGAAAGGAGTAAGGGAGCTGTTATATATTCCCTTGCATGCACAGCTCCAATCAGTAGCACCTTGCCCATTTCTCCCTTTCCTTTTGAAAGCATAGGGATGGGGGTGCCGAGGGTGGTTTCGCCAATATATGATAGGGTGCCAGTACTATTCAAACTATCCAAAAACTCTGTTACTTGCATACGATATCATATGCAGTAAAGGTTTATTTATGGTAGCTTGTTTTGTTTATAATTGTAGTTGCACGATATAATTGCTCGGCAAGGATAACGCGCATGAGCTGATGTGGGTATGTAACTCTACCAAAGCTGACAAGTTTGTTTGCGCGCTTGCGTATCTCTTCGCTAACACCTCTTGAGCCACCAATAACAAAGGTGAACTCGCTGTTGCCACGAGTGCTTTCGCGCTCAATTAGAGAAGCAAGTTGCTCGCTACTAACCATATCGCCATCAATCGCCATGAGGACAACATAGCCCTTGAGTTTTTTTAGGATGCCAGTTTCTTCTTGCTTTTGCAGTCTTTCGGCATTGCCTTCGTCGTTACCTTCTGGGCACTCGGTAATGGTGAGCTCTGCGTACTTTGATGTGCGCTTAACATACTCCTTGATGGCATCGCCCCAAAACTTTTCTTTTAGTTTTCCAACAGCTACAATGTTTAGTTTAATCATCTGAGTAGCCCCCAAATGTAAGTGAATATGGTAACAGCCATAGCAGAAACAAATGCTATGATAAGCAGGATATAGTCACTCTTTTTGGTTTTGATGGTTGGCTCGTTTGATGATGTATTATTGAGCCCTGTGTAGTATAATGGAAGACCCTTTGTATCGCGAGTATGATATCCATAAATTTCAGCTAAGGTATCTTCAACATCTTGTTTGGTATCCTTGTTTTGATATTTTTGGTTGATGCGCATAAACTCACGAAGTAGGAAAATAACAGCAATTCCACAAGCTGCGCCAGCGCCAATGGCAATGAGAGTGTTGCTAAATAAAAACTCGTCTATTGCTGTTATGATGCCTAAATTAATATTCTTTTGCGAAACATAACTGCTAATCGTAATGATAAAGTTGTTCATAAAGTGGACTATCATTCCAGGGAGAATGGAGCCACTATTAATTGCCATAAAACCAATGATAACGCCAGCTATGGCAGTTGGACCAAGCTGTGGCATATTTTGGTGGCAAGCGCCAAAGAACAGGCCAACAGCAATGACTTTTAGAGTATCGTTCTTGACATCGTCAAGGGTGGCAAGGAGTAGTCCACGGTCTGTGATTTCCTCAAAGATAGCAGGTAGAACGCATGAAGTAATGATTTCAAAAACAAGCACTTCGGGGGATGTGAACAGCACACCACCACCTCGTGGATAGGTAAATCCAAGCAAGGTTAAGATGATATACCAAACACCACTTATGCCAACATTTATGCCGTAAGTAAGTAGACCTATCACGATAGCAATAGGATAGCTCCAAGGGCTTATCTTCTTTTTGACTCTAATATCGGTTAGAAAGTTGCCGTCTTTTATGGTCGCTTTGTAGAGTAGATAGGGGAAAAGTCCCAAAAATCCACATTGCATTATAAAGCTAAACAACCAGCCCGATATGTTGTCGCTAAGGGGTATCAAGCCAAATAGCATTCTGCATAGTTGTAGTCCCAGAACGCTAAAAAGCATTATTCCACTTAATTTGAATGTTTTGCTCATAAGTACCTCTTACAGCATCAAATATTGGGTTAGAGCAGTCAAGATGCTCATAGCTACCATAAAGATGATAAAGCCGATTATCCATGGGCTTCTGCTCTTATCGGACGCCCACCACTCTGGAGCAGACTTCTTTGATAGCAATTTTAGGGGATTGCCATGTGTTTTTAGGTGGGGTTGGGTTGCCACTTTGTAGAAAGCGACAAGGGATAGGGTGAGTATCACAACGCCAACCAAACACATAACAATAAGTATTATCAAGTTTTGGCTGTTTAGTACAGCAAGGTCGTTGTAGGCAGGTATAATCATGCCGACAAACAACGCAATCAAGTTGTTGAGTAGGTGCATTACGATACCATACCAAATGCTACCAGATGCAACCGTAATGTATGCAAGGATAAAGCCAAGTATTGCTTGATGCACAAACTGGGCTGGATTGAAGTGAGAAAGTGCAAATATAACAGCGCTCAACAGACAGCTTGTCATCAGCCCTTTGCTTTTTAGTGAAGAGAGAATTATGCCACGGAATAGCAATTCTTCTGCAAGAGCAGGGAGTATGCAAATGGCGATTACAGCAAGCAAGGTGTTGAGTGCGCCATCGGTTGATGGTAGATTTACAGTTGGTGTGATACCAATAGCTTCAAGTAGCCAGTTGAAAGCGACAGAAAGGATGGTGTTTTGCAAAAAGGCACCTATTGTAATGGGAATGATTAGTATTAATGCAATAGGATTTAGCTTGCCTTTTAGGGGTACAGCATCAAGGTAACTGATGCTCCTTGATTTTAGGTATAGGAAGGGCACAATCAAAAATCCGAGCTGGGTTACAAAGTAGTTTGCAAGGGTTTGAGCATTACCTTCGGGCAAAAACACAATCAAAGTGCCCACAATCAAAGATACGGAGAGTGCAATAACATAGGCTAACACTCCGTCTTTTGGTGTAAGTGTGGGATTTTGATAGTTTTCCTTTCTCATTTTGCTTTTATTGTTCCTTCTAAACCTTGTTGAGTTGCCACATAGCACTCATAGTCTTTGCCAAGAGTTGCTCCACTTGCCAAAAGGAGATTGAGTGTAGTATCACGAGCAAGCTCATAGGTGTTGTTATGCTCGCTCAAGTGACCGAGTATAAAGCGCGTTGTGCCTTCGTCAAGGAGCTCTCTTATTGCTTTTGCTGCGCTTTCGTTGGAAAGGTGTCCACGCATAGAGAGTATCCTTTCTTTTAGGTGCTTGGGGTATGGTCCATTGAGTAGCATTTCCACATCGTGGTTGGACTCAATTAGTATTAGGTCACTGCCCTTTGCCATATCCTTTACCGATGTACTAAAATAGCCAAGGTCGGTTGCATATGTAAATTTTGAGTCGCCGTCCATGATGGAGTATCCAACTGGATATACTGCATCGTGTGAAGTCCTAAAAGGACGGATTTCCATGCCACAAAGGGTAAAAGGGGTTGTTTCATTGAAGTAATATCCACCCTTGAGTCCTGTTTTGCGTTTTACAGCAGACATGGTGATTGCGTTTGCAAACATAGGAATATTGTATGCTTGCGTAAGAGAAGCGCAAGATGCAATATGGTCGCCATGCTCATGGGTTAAAAGCACAGCCTTGATATCGCCAAAGGTAAGACCAAGATTTTTGAGGGCTTTTGAGAGTGTCCTAACTGGAATACCACAGTCGATGAGTATCCGTTTTTCGCCCGAAGACACCAATATGCTGTTACCCTTGCTACCCGAAGCAAGAACATTGATTTCCAGCATACTATACCTTCTTTGCGATAAAACGCTCTGCGAGTTTAATGGGATTGTAACTGAGCTTTGATTTTCTCAAGCCTTCCAAGCCCATATCTTCCTGTTTGTTGATGTATTTTACACCACCAAAATGCTTTTTGCAGAATAGGTTATCCAAAACAGGATAGATACCTTTGTAGTCAATGTCGCCCTTTTCAAAGTACAATGCACCTATGTTTGTAGGTAAGATTTCGCCAAGAGCAAATCCAACAATTTTGCCATCAATTTTTAGGACATCTGCAAAGCAGTTGTATCCTTCGAGGTCGTCAATGACGGCAGCAATGGCTCTGATTTCGGGGTCCGACTTGATTTTTTGAAGGACGACATGTGAGTGCCAGTTATCTTCTTCGGACCACTCAACGCCCTTTTCGATGTGTAGATAGCTCCATTTGTAAAGGAGCTCAAATAGCTCCTCACGGTCGCTTTCTTGATAGGTACGGAATTCATATTGATAGTTGAATCCGTTTATGAAATTGCGCTTGGAGTGGAATTTTTTGCCCTTTAATTCAATCAGGTCGCTGGGTATATATAGATACTCGGAGTAGTCCCTTGAGGGGATAATTTCATAACCGAGTTCTTGATATATATGCACGGTGTCAGCTGTTACATTGGTAAATATAGTTACGCCTTGTGACTCCAAGTAAGCCACTCCCTCTCTAAAAGAAGATTCATCGCGAGCGATAGGGCTCCAGTAAAGGGGCTTGTTGCTCTCTGTTAGACCCGAAAACACAGCGTAGTTGGAAGTAACCCTTACCAAAGGGTGCCTGTACTTAAACCAGCCCAAGATGGTTACCTTGCTATAAGAAGTATCCTCGACATTGATTGTGCCGAGGAGACTATAAATGTTATCTAAATCTTCTTTTGTCGGGTAGTGCATGTTAGTCGGTGATGATTGGTATAGTAGCAAGGAATTTTACATTATTGCGGTCTTTTGCATCGCCTTCTGCGAGCACAAATAGACGGTCAACAATGGTACCACCAGCCTTTTCGACAAGTAGTTCAAGACCTTTTAGACTGCCACCAGTTGAAATAACATCGTCTACGATGGCAACCTTTTTGCCTTTTATAAGGTCTCTATCGTGGGCAGAAAGGTATAGTGTTTGCTCGCCAGCAGTGGTAATGGACTTAACGGTTACGCTAATGCCATCTTGCATGTAAAGCTTTTTGGACTTACGAGCAACTGCATAGAACTTTTGGTTGAGCTCTCTTGATAGGCAATGGGCAAGTTGTAAGCCCTTGCTTTCTGCTGTGATAACAACTTCCACTTCTGGAGATGCAATCTTTGCAAGTTCTTTTGCACAATGCTCGGTTAGTTCTTGAGCGCCGTGTAGATTGAAGAAGCAAATCTTGATGTCGCCTATTGGAAGGATGGGGAGATTGTGTGTATAACCATTCAAATCAACTTTATAAAAATCAGCCATAATTACCTCTAAAACTCAAAATCAAGAGCAACTGAACCCTCTCTGACTGCATGCATATGTGGTTTTACAACGGAGCAGTGATAGGGGTCTTTTTGATAGCTTTCAAGAGCTTCTTTGCTGTCAACAGTGACGATGAGAGCTACATCGTAGCTACGACTGGAGTGCAAAAAGTCGATGCCAACTTCGATGGAGCGAAGCTCTGGAACATTGCCTTCCATTGAAAGTAATACTTCCTTTGCCTTTAGGCAATTTTCGTAAGAATTATCTTTTAGTTTGAATAAAACCATGTGCTTAACCATAATTAACCCTCCACAGCTTCTTCTACGATTTCTTCGGTTTGGGGAGTAGCTTTGACAGCTAGAACTTTGCCGTAAAGTTCATTGATGAGAGCATTTCTTTCCTTTGCTTCTTCTTCAGTTAGGCTATCAACACCTTCTTCCTTAACCTTATCAATAAAGTATCTTGCTCTGTCGAGCTTTTTGTCGGTAATCTTGTAACGGAATGATGCAACAAATGCAACGGTAATAAATACTGCTACGGAAATACCCAAAACGAGCTTGATAGCAAGTAGTGCAGCATCGGTTTGTACAATATACTCGGTTACGCCTTCTTGAGCCTCTTGATATCCACAAGCATCAATAATCCAACCGACCATACCTACGCCAAGAGCGCCGGCAACCTTTCTTATAAGTGTCATAATGCCAGAGTATGTGCCAGTAGGTCTATCGCCTGTAGCCATCTCTGCAACATCAACGGTATCTGGGAAGATAATCCAAGGCATCATTTGAGCGCCACCAAAGCCAAGCCCCATGATAGCTGCAACGATTGGAACAACGATGGGAGGAGTCCATGATGGGTCCATAACAGCGAGCATAATGCCACCTACGATGTAGCAAGGCAAACCTACACGGAAAGCAAATTGCTTGGTTTTCTTAACCATCAATGTGCGAACGATGGGGAATGCAACAACAGCCATAACCATCAAAGGTGCAACGATGAGCATAGATGAGAACTTTAGGCTCATAAATCCAAGGTCGAGATATTGACCAGCCCAAACATCGGTTGCGTAGTAAACTGCAAGAGCAGAAATCATATCAGCGCACATAAATGCAGTTGCGTACATTGTGATGTGCCAACGGAAGGATTTATTTTTGAAAGGAATGCTGTAGCTTGCAAGGAATCTCTTGAAGTTGAATTTTTCAACAGGAGCATTTTTGTCAGGTAGTATTCTTTCCTTAACAAAGATACCGGAGATAATCAAGCCACCGCCAAACAACAAGCCGAATACTGTGGAAATGATAATCCAGAACTCGGTCATTGATAGGGTTGCAGGGCTACCATCTGCGCTTGGTTGAGTTGCTTCCAAAAGGAATAGTGGAATAACATAAGATAGACCAGCTGCAGCAGCAGAGAAGACCAACTTGAAGGTATTAGCCCAGTTTCTTTCGTTATGGTTGGGCGAAATATCACTTGCAAGTGAGCAGTAGGGAACCTGTGTTATGGTTGAGCAAGTATTCCACACCAAGTAGAAGATGATGATATATGCAATGGCACCACCAACGCTCATACCCCAATCTCTGATAGGAGCAAAGAGTAAGAATATTGCAAAGATAAGTGAAATACCACCCCAGAATAGATAGGGTTTTCTTCTGCCGTATTTGCTACGAGTGTTGTCTGTGATAAATCCCATCAATGGGTCGGTGATAGCATCCCATAGCTTGGCAACCATAAAGATAGTAGAAGCAATACCCATTGCTATGCCAAGGTTGGTCATGTACTTAACCATAACGCAAGACATCAAAGCTACACCACCGCCATCCATCAAAGCGCCTACACCATAGGCAAGTTTCTCTTTGTTGGGAATGATGTCACTCAACTTTTCAGTTTCGTTGTTGACATTTTTTACTTTTGCCATAATGTGTCTCCTCTATGCGTGCGTGCAGTCGCACGCGTGTAGTAGTTACAACAATGATACTATAAAATATAAATATTTACAAGAGTTAATCAAGATTTATAAAATCAAAAAATAAAAATCCCCATAAAAGGGGATTTTTAGGTGGATATTTTAGCTTAAAAACTATATCTTTTCAGCACAGCAATGGGTGTGGGTATTGCCAAGACAACGGAAGCCATCAGCTCTGCCTTTTAGTGTTTTTATACCAAAGCGAATGGAACGGAAATGGTTGTATAGCATGATAAAATCGCCATCTCCCATACCCTTGTCCTTAAACTCCATTTGAGATTTGAATAGTTTGAGAGCTTCCTTTTGTTTTTTTACATGTTTTGCGCCCGTTCTAAAATAGGTGTTTGGGCTATCTGTATAGTAGAAAGCAAGAAGTTCTGGGCTTGCTGGGTTGTCGGAAGCAAACTCTTTTGCAAAGGGAGCATTTGCACATAGATGATATGCATTGGCTGATGCTCTGCCAACATTCAAGTGGTCGATATGACACTCGGTTTGTAGGTTGGGGTCTGGTGCAAAAACAGCCTTTGGTTTTATCTCAATTATCTTTTTTGCAATGGCCCTTGTTAGCTCACCTTGGTCATAAATTCCACAGTCCGAAAAGGGTAGGAAATGTACATTTTCAACACCCATAAGACGGGCAGCTTCAATGGACTCTTGCTGACGAGTTTTGATGAGCTCTTGTTTGTCATAATCGGCAGTTTGGGAGCCATAACAACCATCTGTGGCAATCAAATATGTAACCTTTTTGCCCATCTCAACAAGTTTGGAAACGGTTGCTCCAGCGCCCACTTCGATGTCGTCTGGGTGTGGTCCGATGAAGAGGTATTCATCAAACGCATCCACCTTTGGAATGGGAACAATAAACTTTTTGAGTAGCCAAGTTAAAAGTGACATATCTACACTCCTTTTTATTTGCTTGGAACGGTGAATTTTGGTCCGGTGTAAACGATTTCGAGCTTGTAGCTTTCATATTCTAATGCAAGGATGCCGTTTGTGTTGCTTTCGCCTGCATTGGGGTCATTTTGGTATACGATGATAGCAGAAATTCTATCATATGCCATTTCGATGGTAACATACTTTCCGTCCAGAACGCTCTTTTGTCCGTTGGCTTCTTGGTATGCATTAAGATAGCTTTCGCTGAGCTTACATGTAATTGTGGTTACATTACCCTTTCTTTCAACACCACCGTTTTCGTATTCTTCAATGAGCAAGTCAGCTCTCTTCAAGCCTTTGAGTTCCTTGAGCATTTCTGCAAGAGTGTAGGGCTTGAATGCTTCGCTCATAACATATTCTTCAGCTGTTAGAGAAGTAAAGTTATAAGCATCGTTTGTAGTGAGTGCTGTTTGAGAGTCAAGAGAGCCTCTTGTTGCAAGATAGGAGTTTCCATCCGCTGCTTTACCACAGTATAGTTCATATACTTGCTTGCCGTCATAAGACTTGGTAACTCTTGCTTTGAGGTCATCATAGTCATATTCTGCATCACTTTCTCTAACAAAGTTATAATCTCTGTCAATAGTGCAAAGAACATTTACAGTAGTGGTTTCAACCAAATTTGTGATGCTGTTAGGTCTTGGAGTGGATTTGCTTTCCTTCCAGTAGAAGATGTGTGCGTTGTCATCGTGGAGGGTGTTGTCGATTGCCTTTTGAAGAGCTTGATAACCCTCATCGCCGGTAAGGGACTGACATCCAACAAGCAATGAAGTTGCTATAATTACTGCAAGTAGCGAAACGGTTAACAATATTTTAGCTGACTTTTTCATTACTCATTACCTCCTTCGTTTTGTTCATCTGCTGATGCAACTTCTTCCATTGCTACTGATTGAGTTGCCATGGCTTTTTGAGCCTTTTTGGCTTCAGCCTTTTGGCGTCTTGCAAGGATTCTTGCCTTCTTCTTGTCGGAGAAGGAGTCAAAGCGAGCTTGTTTTGCTTCTATGAGTTCTTGCTTTTTGCGTTCGCGTTCTTCAGCATCTTTTCTTGCGATTTCTTCATCTTTTCTTGCAATTTCTGCCAATGCTTCTTCGTACATAGCTTCAATTTCTGGATAGTACAAACGGTTTTCGGATTCTGCAATAAGCTCAAGCTTTGCATTGTAGTATCCAAATACTTCGTTGAACTTGATGAGTGCCTTTTCTGCAACATCGATAGCCTTGTCGCGAGCCTTGATTGCTACCTTATCCTTGATGTCGTCAACAACGATAGCGTGTGCAGCTTCTACCTTTTCATAGCAGTCAGTAGGAATGTTGTCGCCGTAAACACGATTGATTTCGGCAATCATCTTGTTGTAGCGCTTGATTTCTTTGTTGTATAGGGCAAGAAGTTTTTTGTCTTCGGGTTTAGCGATGTTAAATTCTTCAAATGAAATCCTACGGATTTCAGAAGGAGTATACTCCTTGACCTTTTTAGCAATTTCAAGGAGAAGCGCATTGGAAGGAACTTCAAACTTGTTTTCTTCCTTGAGATAGATTTCTCTATATGCTTCCTTGTTAGCTTTGATGTGTCTTGCTTCTTCGTATGCTTTGAATGCAGATTTGATAGCATCCTTCTTATATTTCTTTTGTTCTGGGGTGGTAGCTCTTACTGCGTAAGCATTCTTGATAGCTTCGCGAGCGTCCTTCATGTTGGGTTCTTCAGCCTCGATGATAGCTTGGATAGCTCTATGGCTTTCGACGGTTTCCACAACTTGTTCAGGAGTGATTGAGCCATTTGCATAGTCGGTGAAAGCTGCGCGTCTGCGAAGAACTTGAACTATCATTGTGTGCTTTTCGCGACTCAAACGATAGAAGAAGAAGGGGACAAGGTTTAGAATGGAGCCAATTATTGAGAGCATGCAAAGCATGTTGAACATATTGTTACGAACTTGTGGATCGTACAAAATGTCGTAGTTGGTGGTGATACCCATTGCTTCATAGACAAATGGGATAACAAGACCGGTACAAAGTGTGATCGGGACGGTGATTGTTGCAGCAGAACCAAGCAAGAAGTCTACGCGCTTGCCGGTTAGGAATTGTTGGTAGTCTTTTACTTCTGCGTTCAAAACGGGATCGTAAACAAGTTGTAGTTGGTTGAATACGGCATTCAAGTACATACAGCAGAAGAACAAGAAGGGGTTTTTGTAAACCAGGAACATAATGGAAAGACATCCAATGTTTGCAACATTGTGGAACAAAAGGATACCGCGGTTGCCGAGTTTGCGTAGTAGCAAAGGAGTGATAACCATAGCGATCGTAGAGGCTGTTCCGTAAACGGTTGTTAACAAACTATATTGAACCATATCTTGTGTTCCATAAATGTACATCCAACCGAAGATAACAGAAAATGATGATTCCAAGAAGCCTATGATGGTAGCAATTTGCTTGATCCACCAATATTTATTCTTGTAAATGCCCACCATGCCTTCAATTAGACCAACCTTTTGGTTGTAGGATTTTGAAGTGATAACTCTTTCTCTACATCCAAATGCGGCAAACAAATTGAAGCCTACGCCAAGAACAGCAAAGGAAGCAACGATATAGCGATATGTTTCGATATTTGTATATGTAAGGCCGGTCCAGTTTAGGATGAGTGGAACGATAAAGTTATATACAGTAGGAGCAAATGAAGCGATAAGGATACTTATAGTAAGTAGTCTTGCACGCTCGTTTGAGTTAGGGGTGATAACGCTACCGAGTTCGGTATATGTATCCACGAGCAAGGGCTGGAACATGGAAATGCATAGTGCAAATACAAAAGTCCAAATTAGCTTATCGTTATATGTCATTTGTTCAAATGGTAAGAACAAATAAATGAGTGCCATAACGACAAGTGGTATACCCATGAATGCAATAAAGGGACGGAACTTACCCATACGAGTTCTGGTATTGTCAACCCATTTACCACGAATCATAGCAAAGAAGATACCAGCTAGCGTTTGGATGATGGACATATATTGTAGGTGCAATGGGCGAATACCGATTGTTGAACCAATCAAAGTATTGCTTGCTGAAAGTGCCATATAAGTCATTAGGTAAAGGACCAAATTCTTACCAACGCCACCAACAGCATAATTAACAAGTTCTTTGTAAGAAACATAGTTGCCTTTAGCAGGGCGATTCCAATGCAGGACGATTTCGTCATAGAAACCGACAACTGCACCTTTTACTTTTTCAATTATTTGCATATGCAAACACCTCGCATTTTACTATTTACCATTGTAACATAAAAATACAATGATTGCAATAGTTAAAATGCGCGCTTGTATACGCGCATAAGACTAATAATATTTAATGTTGATTTCGGTGTCGAGAGTGCATTTTTCAAGGTAGCCATTTGCAATAGATAACCAGCGTTTGCCTTCCTTACCGTAAAAGCCACCATATAAGTCAAAGATATCGACGCCGTTATCCTTTGATTGCGTGAAGGCGGCGGTAATGCAGGATGCAACATAGTCTTTGACGAGATTTGTAACATTTTCAGGAGGCTCAACATCGGCAACGGAAAAGTCGTTTGGCTCTGGAGATATGATTTCTTTTAGAATAATATCCATATTAATTTTGGCTTTTGCGTTGTAGCTTTCGGGGTTATAGTCAAGTTTACCTTTGCTTTTTAGGATAAAAAAGCAGTAGGATGTCTGTCCGTCAGTTACTACAATATCGCCTTTGTCGAGAGTGGAGTTGACAAAGTTTATGCCACTTATAACTTGCTCATCGCCGTCAAAAACAAAGTTGTTTCCTTTTATGATAGCGCATGAGTTAAAGTCAAAAACATACACTTTTTCTGCTTCTCCAGAGCTACTTCCACCAGATTCGGTTGAGCCACCCATTTGTGGCTTTTCGGTTTCCACCATTTTTACTTTGGTAAGCCAATTTGCAGAGTTATGTGTATAATAGGATGCAAGATACTCTTTGACATTTCGTCTAACAGCTTCCTTGTAGTTGCCATATACCATAAGCTCTCTTTGGATATAAAAGGATGTCATATCAGAGTATGCAGTCTTTGCACCAAGTATATCTTTAGCTCTTCCTTCGGTTGTAAGTATAAGTGCGTTTTCGGATAGATAGGCATTCCTAATCATATAGTCAAGCGAAGTGTATGCTTTGTCTTTTAAGACACCTTCACCAAGCAGAATTAGGTTACAATGACTCATTGCAACCAGCATACTTGTTTCGCTACTGATTCTTGCAAGAGCTTCGCCTATGGTTTTTCCTTTTGCAGAGCTAATGGCAATCCCACTTGACTTGCTATCATCGGTAGATGGAAGCAGGATTTGCGCTGAAACCAAAAACTCATCGTTTTCATAGTCAACAGCAAGTCCAGCAATTATAGCGCGCTCGGATAAAGGGGTAATTTCTACACCAAGGGTAAACATTAAAATAAAACCTATCAAAAAGGCAATCCATTTATACTGACGCTTCAAGGCAGATGTGCTCCTTATTGGTTTTTCTCTCTTTTATATCAAGGAGAGCGTAGGCTATCATTGGTATTAGTAGCTCAACACCAAGGACAATGTATTTAATAAACGATGTTGCAAAGTCAAATGCCTTTTCCAGATTGTAAAAAGCAAGCTGACTCAAAACTATAATTACCACTCCAGCAAAAAGCACAGCAACTGGGAATGCGATTTTTCCAAAGGCTATCACTTTGCCACAAGCAAAAAGTTTTAGTGCAAGCGAAACAATTGCAACCGAGAGCCAAAGTGTTATTGCAGGCCAGTCGATGGAGCCAATTTCGGTGTTGACAACATTGAATGCTCCAAGGGATGAAAAGGCTGTGTCAACAAGATGTCCAGAGCCACCATAGTTCATCACATATAGTAGGTATAGCCCAACCATA
>JAFXIB010000007.1 GCA_017533505.1 Clostridia bacterium
GAATAGTGGGGCTTGGAGCGGTCTACTTTAGCTGTAAAGTGTCCGTCCTCGCACCATTTGGAATATATTCTCTCTTCAAAGTCAGAGGGAGAATAGGTCTTTTGGGTTGCACCAAACTCGTCCAATATATCAGATACTTGTTGGATATAATCAATGGTTTGCTTTTCGCCAATATAGTCTTGTAGCCAGCCACCATACTCTGTGGTGATGTTAAATTTTCCGTCACTGAATGCGCCAGCACCACCAATGCCTTCCATTATGGCACATTGCTTACATTTGATGCAAGCTTCGGTCTTGTGGGTTGCAACTGGACATTTACGCTTGTCAAGAGCTCTGCCACGGTCAATTACGCAAACGGACTTTTCGGGGTTTTCTTTGGTAAGACGGTATGCAGACATCAAGCCACCGATACCACCACCAATTATTACTACATCATAATTCATAACTCTCTCCTTTTGTTAAGGATATTTTGCTCTAATTGATGCACTAAAGCACCAACCAATCAATTATAACATGAAAGTGATATTGTGTAAACAATATTTTTGTGTTACAATAATTCTACGGAGGAATTATGCTTACCATAAACAACAAAAAATTTTATCTTGACGGCAACGAATTCAAACTTTACTCTGGCGCTATACATTATTTTAGGGTGCTACCAGAGTATTGGCGCGATAGATTACTTAAACTAAAAGCCATGGGGCTCAATACTGTTGAGACCTATGTTGCTTGGAATGTGCACGAGCCAAAAGAGGGGACGTTTACATTTGAGGGTATAGCAAATATCAGAGAGTTCATAAAGACAGCAGGGGAACTTGGGTTATATGTTATCGTTAGACCAGGTCCATATATTTGTGCAGAGTGGGACTTTGGTGGTTTTCCAGCATGGCTACTCAAATACGATGACATCAGACTGCGTTGCTATGAAGAAAAATATATGTTTTATGTCAAGCGTTATCTTGAAAGGTTGTTTGAGGAGATTGGCGACCTTCAATATGGCAAGGGTGGCAACATCATTGCTATGCAAGTGGAAAATGAATACGGCAGTTATGGTAGGGATAAAAAATATCTTTCTGCTTTGAAGAAAATCTATCGTGATGCTGGCATTGATTGCTTGTTGTTTACATCAGATGGCGAAAACAAATCCAACCTTTCTGGTGGTAGGGTAGAAGATGAGCTTATGGTAGCTAACTTTGGCTCTAACCCCAAAAAGAAGTTTGTGGACCTAAAGGCTATGCAACCAGACAAGCCTTTGGTATGTGGAGAGTTTTGGTGTGGCTGGTTTACAACTTACTGTGGAAGTTACAATGCTGGCTCGTCAGCAACTCAGGTAGCAAGCTACTTAAAAGAATTCATAGATATGGATGCAGGTTTTAATTTCTATATGTTCCATGGTGGTACCAACTTTGGATTTACAGCTGGGGCAAACTGCTATGGCCACTATCTACCAGACATCGCATCATATGACTATGGCGCACCACTTACCGAATGGGGCGACTATACTGACAAATATCATAAGTGCAGAGAAATACTATTTAAGGCAAGGGGAATTGAACCTATCCCACTACCACCAAAGCCACAAACAAAGGCATATGCTGATGTTAAGCTCGATAGAGTGGTTGGTTTGAAGTCTACAATTGATAGTCTTGCTACCACTCATGATAGCCACATTCCATATCCTATGGAACACTATGGACAAAACCAAGGCTACATTATTTATTCAACGGAATTTGAGGGCTCGTATTCCAACACGAGCTTGACATTTGAAAACCTACACGACATAGCATACATCTATGTTAATGGTGAGCTAAAAGGAAAATTCGATAGACTAAAAGTTGACTACTACAATGGTGGCAACGATAACTATACTATACCTATCAAAGCCTTTGATGGAAAGATAAAAATTGATGTGCTTGTTGAGGCAATGGGCAGAGTCAATTATGGCGAAAAGATATATGACCGTAAGGGTATGACTGGTGCGCGCATAGGCGACCAACGCATATATGGCTGGATCGTTAGAACACTCCCTCTTGATAATATTGAAAATATTAATTGGCTGGGGGGTGCTGACGAAAGCTATCCAAAGTTTTATGCTGGTACATTGAGTATTGAGGGCGAAAAGCAGGACACATTCATTGATATGCGTGGCTTTACAAAGGGTACAGTGTTTATCAATGGTTTTAATCTTGGTAGGTATTGGAACGAAGGCCCACAACGCACATTCTATATCCCAGCACCACTGCTAAAAGACACAAATGAGATAGTGATTTTGAGCAAGAAAAGGCATATGTTGATATGATAAGTTTTTCCGAAAAACCAATATATGGTAAATATTTAATGGAGAAAAAGAAGCCCAAACTCTCATTTTTGCGAAAGAAGTAAAAATAATTATAAAAAGCGAAATGTGAAAGCAAACTGCAAAATCTGATTTTTATAGTGCACTTTGCAAACGAGAGTAAAAATCTTAATTATCAACACAAATGGAGCGAAGGAAAAATGAAGGCAAAATTTTATTTTTCTTTCGCTTTTTTACACTTATATTTTAAGTATATTTTAATAAAATTACTTTGTCGATTTTATTGACTTTATGCGCGCGCATACATTATAATATTTTCAAAAGCGAATAAGTTATCTCTTTTTTGCATAAGGGGGCAATATGCAATATCAAAAGGAAGATGTCAGAAATCGTATAGTTGATGCTGCAAAAACAGAGTTTTTGCGCGTGGGTTTTTATCGCGCAAGCATGCTCCAAATTAGCAATAGAGCTCATGTCCCAATAGGAAATTTATATCGCTATTTTGCCTCAAAAGCATCATTGTTTGATGCTATCGTTGGCACAGCAAAAGAAAGAATTATCGAAGGTTTAGAAAGTGGTATGGGTGCTTTCAAGGTAGTGGATAATAATCCCGCTCCATTTACCACAAAAGCATTGCTTGACACGGCAACTGTAAACTTTTTGGAACTAGCAAAAAATTATCAAAAGGAATTGATACTGCTCCTCCAAAAAAGTGGTGGCTCCGAGCATGATGGATTTATGGAAGATATCATAGCTCGCGTTAAACAACTTTTGGAAGGTAGACTGACTGTTTTATGTAAGCCAGAAAACAAATTCCTTTTGGACTTGGTAGCAGAAAATGTTACTCGTGGCGCATTTCGAATAATGATTGAGTGTCCACACGAAGAACAACACGAAGAATTGGTAAGACTATTAGTTTTCTATTTCAATCATCTTGAGGACAGATTATATTAGGCAGGGGAAAATGAAAAATTTATCACGCTTTATTGTTAATAATAGATTGTGGATAGTGATTGTTTTTGCAGTCCTGCTTATTGCATCCATCGTTGGAATGATGTTTGTTGAAGTAAACTACAATGACAGTGGCTATCTACCAGATGACAGCTCCGTAGCAAAGGGCCTTGATGCCATGTACGGAGAGTTTGGTGAGGGTGGTAACGCAACCGTAATGCTTTCTGAAACCACCATTGAAAAGGCTGTTGAGTTCAAGGAATGGATGGAATCCATTGATGGTGTCGCAACCGTAATTTGGATTGACGATATTTTCTTATCCGACGAAATTTGGGTTATAAAGAAGGCTCAAGAAAGCACTGATGGTGTAACAAGGGGCAAAGCGGTTTACTTCATCATGCACATGGTAAACAAGCTTGGCTCTTTGAATGATGCAGAAATGAGCGCAATTGAAAAGGTTCTTGGTGGAAATCTTGATTTGAATCAAGATGGTGAAATGCTTGGAAATGTTCTTTCAAAGCTCAATAATGGATTATCGAAGAGTGATCAATTATTGTTTCTTAACTTTATGCTTGGCATGCAAAGTGCTGTAAACGACCCCAACAATCCATTGCAAGCCATGGGTGGTGGTTTTGATATCGGTATGCTCGATAGCTTTAAGCCCAGCCTTGAAATGTTCTACTACAATGATGCAAAGCGTGGCGAATATGCCTTGTTCCAAGTTGCATTCACAAAGAGTGACTACGACACAAAGACTATGGATGCTATTGATACCATCAAAGATGGTGATGGCAAGATTTCCATAGTAGGTAACGCAGCAACTACATATAATAGCATTCAACTTGTAAGCAAGGAAACTATGATTTCCACCATTGTTGCTGCCATTATCATAATTGTAATACTACTTCTTACAACAACTTCCTACCTTGAGCCAATTGCAATACTAATCCCAATCGGCGTAAGTGTACTTATGAATATGGGTACCAACTGGATTACCCCATATCTAACTGGCGCAGGTGGTGTATCATATATTACGCAGAGTGTTTCAGCCGTTCTACAACTTGCTCTCACAATGGACTACTGCGTAACATTACTACATCGCTTTAAGGAAGAAAAGAAGAAGGGCCTAAAGTCCAACGAAGCTATGGTTGAAGCACTCAGCTCGTCATTTAAGGCAATTAGCTCGGCATCAATAACTACAGTTGCATCATTTGTTGCGTTGATGTTTATGAAGTTTAAGCTCGGTATGGATATGGGCTTCGTACTAATGAAAGGCACAATTCTATCCATCCTATGCGTTATATTCTTGATGCCAGCAGTTATCCTTTATATGGAAAAACTGCTTGACAAGACCGAACATAAAACATTCAACTTGAGCTGGAGAAAGTTCAGTAAGGGACTTGTTAAATCTCGTTTCTATGTTCCATTTATTATCATTGCAATCATAGTACCTTGCATCTTCCTACAAGGACAAAACTTCTTTGTATATGGTCCCGAAGCAAGCATGGGTGGTACCGAAAGTGAGATTGCTGAAGATAGAGAGGATATGGAAATTGTTTTTGGCAAGCAAAATCAATTGATTATGCTACTCCCAATTGAATACTATGAAAATGGTGTTGAGCTTGAAATTACCAAAGAGCTACAAAAGATAGATGGCATCGCAACAATACAAAGCTACTCACTCTTTGCAGAGCAGGGTGTTGAGAGCATGATGCCCGAAAAATTCATCAAGCAGTTCCTTGCTCATGGCGAAGACGGCAGTGAATACTCTCGTGTCGTAATGTTCCTTGACGCCGAAGAAGAAAGCGACTCCACCACAGCACTTGTAAAGGAAATCCAAGCAGTTGCTGATAAGTATCTTGCTGAAAATGCAGAGTACGGAGAGGGCTTTGTTCTTGGTACATCTTCTGCAACTCTTGCTATCAAGGAAATTGTTAACAGCGACTACGACATAATCAGCTATGTTTCTCTTGGCCTCGTTGCACTCATTCTTCTATTTACATTCAAGAGTGCAGTGCTACCAATCATACTCGTTATTGTTATCCAAGGCTCCGTTTATGTCAACATGGCTGTGCCATATATCACAGGACTTATCCAAGGAGAAGCACAACCTATCGTATTTATTGGTTATATGCTCATAAGCTCCATTCTTCTTGGTGCTACCGTTGACTATGGTATTTTGCTTACCGATAGATATATGGAACATCGTAGAACTATGGGTAAATACGATGCTGTCCGTCAAGCACTCGCAGATAGCTCTCGTACACTTATCACATCAGCTGGTATTCTTGCTGGAGCTGGTGCAGCCGTTCAATTTGTTTCCACACTCCCAGCAACCAAG
Organism: Clostridia bacterium; assembly: GCA_017533505.1. Lineage (GTDB taxonomy): Bacteria > Bacillota > Clostridia > Christensenellales > DTU072 > Stercoripulliclostridium_A. The sequence goes on from JAFXIB010000007.1 coordinate 5,589, forward strand.
GTTATAGGCGCAGCTATCATGCGTGGTGGTATACTATCATTCCTGTTTGTTATCATTCTTCTCCCACAACTCCTTATCCTTCTTGACAAGGCAATCAGAGCAACTACAATAGGTGGCAAGAAGAAGATGATTGACTCCAAGACCATACTCGTTGCCCCAGAAATCGAAGAAGCATCTGTTATCCAACGCCCCAAGGATGTCAACCAAGTACACTTCTGGCAACTACGCAAAAAGTATCGCGATATGACTTCTGACGAACGCGAAGACGCAATTCTTGAGAACATATTGGAGTCTATTGATAATCCAGAGTTTGATCCAGATTACGAAGACGAATAAAACGCATTATTTTGGCGACCAACTCACAAAATAAAAACTCCCTTCGGGTCATGTACGCATTAGTACACTCCCCATTGGGAGTTTTTCTTTTGCTCCTATCTCATCCAAACTAATGCGTTTTATGAGTTTAAGTAATTTTTGGGAAGAAATAAATAAACCTTACTTCTTCACTATTACTTCTTACATATTACTTGTAAGCTTGTTTGCACTATAATCCTACATAGAGCAAAAGGAGTGAAAAAAAAGAGAGCCTTGTCGCTCTTCCCATAGGGAATTGCGACAACTAAATAAATCCTTACGGATTTGTGATATTCGTCTAACGACGAGTGATATTGCCTACGGCAGTTATATTTGCCTATGGCAAGTTAAGGATTTATTTAATATCACTTTGGCGAAAACCAAAATATCACGCAAAACTTGTTTTGCATATCACTTTTAGCCTCAAGGCTAAAAATATAACTATATTAACCTAATCTTTTGTGGTAAAGATAAAGCCCACTATACTTCGCATTTTTGCGAAGTATAGTGGGCTACACTTTTGTCTTAAAATAAAAATCCCTAAGAGAAGAGACCTTTTTTGGAGCTCTTTTGGTTGTTATGCTTTGGGTGATTTTTTGGGTTTTGCAAAACTCTTTGTGGCGTTTGCGATGTTGGTAAGGTGGTCGGCGATACGCTCGCAGTCGTTTGCAAGGCTGAGATATAGAGCGCCAGTTTCTGGGTTGCATCTGCCTTCGTTTAGCCTTTCGACATGCTTTTCGCCCATGAGAACTTTCATATCGTCGGTTATTTGTTCGTAAGTATATAGTGTTGGAATCAACTCTGGGGTTTCTTCGTCATATATCTTGTAGGTAAGACTAAATAGGTTTTCAAGGGCTTCGCGTAGCTGTTGTACTTCTTCCAAGCTGTCCTCGGAGAATGACAAGTTATCCTCTTTCAAGCGCTCTGCATACTCAAAAATATTTTCGGAGTAGTCGCCGATACGCTCAAGGTCGTTGACGGTGTGGTGCGCTGTACCAAGGAGCTTTGCATCAAGCTCACTTATATCCAATTGGTTAACCTTAACAAGATATTTGGTTATCTCTTTATGCAAATAATTGAGTTTTGCTTCAGTTGACTTTTGCTCGTCCTTTTGGGAAACATCAACGGTGGTGATGGCATCAAGAGCAAGGTCAAGGTTTTGCTTTGCAAGGGTGTACATGTAGAGAATTTCTCTCTTTATGCTCTGTACTGCAAGTGGTGGAGTGGTAAGTATTTGCTCGTTGAGGAAGTATAGGCGTGGAGTGTTGTCGTCTTCCTTTGCACCTTTTTTATCTGGGATAATGAGTGTAACCAGTTTGACAAGAGGGGTGATAAATGGGAGAAGGATAATTGTGGTTGCTACATTGAACATGGTGTGTAGCATTGCAATTTGCATTTGAGCTGTGTCAAACCAGCTCATCAGTAAGTCTGCATAGTGTGCGAATAGGTCGGTAAGCATAAATAATATGCTACCGAGTAAGTTGAATATCAGGTGAATGATTGCCACGCGCTTTGCGTTTGTGGTGGTTCCGATAGAGCAAATCAAACTCGTTATACAAGTGCCTATGTTGGAGCCTACAATGACATACATTGCTTGAGGGAAAGTTATAATGCCAGCAGCACTCATTGTAATTACAAGACCTGTCATAGCGCTGGAACTCTGTATTATACCAGTTATAACGGCACCAAGCAAAACAAGCAATATTGGGTTGGTTACACTTTGGAGTGCGTTTACAATGATGGGAGCCTCTTTGAAGCTTTCCATACTATCGCCCATAACTTGTAGACCTACAAATATCATGCCCAAGCCACAAACGATAGAGCCGATTTTTTTGAGTATATCCTTTTTGGCAAATAGTAGCATAAATGCGCCAATACCAGCGCAAGCTGCAAATATAACAGTAATTTGTACATTTTTGATGCCACCAAAACCAAGCGCTACAATTTGAGCAGTGATGGTTGTACCAATATTTGCGCCAAATACAACACTTGTTGCTTGTGGGAGGGTCATTAGCCCTGCATTAACAAAACCAATGAGCATGACGGTTACGGCAGAGGAACTTTGTATAACAGCAGTTACACCAGCACCAATTCCAACGCCAACAAATCGTGACTTATCAATGAAGCTAAACATATGCTTGATACGATTTCCGGCAACAGCTTCGAGGTTGTCGCCAAGGATTTTCATACCAAAAATAAACACGCCAAGACCGGATAGGGCAGCAAGTATAGCATAGAAGATATCAAGACCAGTCATATATTTCCCTCTTTTGGTTTTTGATAGAGATGGGCAAAACCTCAATCTCCACCATTACCATTATACCCCAAAACCATACCCTCGTCAATGCCGTATTTTATTATGCCAATATGCGTGGGTGTGCAAATAGTATAATAAATAATAATAAAATTGACTATTTACTTTTATGCGCGCGTGTGCTAAAATAATATTTAGAGTGTGGCATAAAGGGAGCAATTTGATGAGAAGATTTTCCAACCTAATTATCGTAATTTCTTTGGCATTGGTGATAGCAACTGCAATTGGAATTGTGGGTAGTTTTTGGTTGAGTAATACTTCGACCCCCGAGCCAGACTATAGATTTTTGCGTGCAGTCGGCAATGATTTTGTAGATGAGCAAGGCAACAAAGTATACCTAAAAGGTATCAACGCAGGTGGGCTTTTTATCCAAGAAGAATGGATGTGCCCAGTTGAGTCAAAGGATACCCTCACCACCTATAACACTCTTATTTCTCGTTTTGGATATGATGATGCCATGGCGCTCATCAAGGCATATCAAGATGCTTGGTGGCAGGAAAAGGATTTTGACAATATCAAAGAGCTTGGATTTAACCTTATTAGACTGCCATTTGCCTATTTCAATATCGAAAATCAAGCTGGTGAGCTTGTAAACTTTGATAAGTTAGATTGGTTTATTGATAACTGCGAAGATAGAGATATTTATGTTATCCTTGACCTGCACGGAGCATATGGCTCACAAAATGCAAAGGACCACTCTGGCGACACATCTGGTGTAAACCTGTTTGGCAACAAAGAAAATGAAGAAAAGACCATTGCACTTTGGCAAGCAGTAGCAGAAAGATACAAGGATAGAGATATCATTGCTGGCTATGACCTACTCAATGAGCCAGAAGGTGAGCATGGTTATACCGATTTTAGACAATGGAATTTCTACAATAAACTATACAAGGCTATTCGCAAAGTAGACAGCAATCATATTTTAATCATGGAAGCTGTTTGGGAAACAAATGCACTCCCCAACCCAACTCTTTATGGCTGGGAAAATGTATGTTATTCCTATCATAACTATGGTTGGGATGATATCAATAACTTTGAGTATCAAAAGAACTTTACCGACAAAAAGGTAGCCGATTATCTTGCTCAAAGAGAAAAATTCCAAGTGCCACTTTTTGTTGGCGAGTTTACATTGTTCTCAAATGTTGACAGCTGGAATTATGCACTTGATACATATGAATCAAATAATATCAACTACGCAATTTGGACCTACAAAGTTCATACCAGTAGTGGTAAATCTTCATGGGGTATCTACACTGGTGGTACTGAAAAGGTAAACCCCGAAAGCGACAGCTATGATACCATTTTGAACAAATGGAGTGCAAATAGCACCATCAATTCATACAAATATAATACACTTTACGATAATATACTCACAAAAGGAGAATAGTAATGGCTGAACTAAAAGGTATCTTTTATTATGGCGAAACCAAAAACGGACACTTCAACTTCCACTTGAAGGCTCCAAACAGAGAAACTATCGGTGTTTGCGAAGGCGCATATGCTGATTTAAGCAGTTGCAAGAGAGGTATTGCATCTGTACAAAAGTTTGCACCTATCGTAGTAGATAAGATTGAAGATCTTACACTCAAAAAACCCATGGAAGCACTCAAGTTCCCAAAGGCAGAAGTTTATCAAGATAAGCAAGGCAAGTTCCGTTTCCGTATTTATGCAAACAATGGCAATCTTGTATGCATCAGCGAGTCCGGTTACGCAAGTAAGGAAAGTGCAAAAGCAGGCATTGCTTCCGTTGCAAAGTGGGCTCCAACAGCTGATGTAATGAGCGAAAAGGATTACATTGAAGCAACCAAAAAGAAATAATAAATGACAAGTCTTAACAAAGCAAAAGAGTATCTCCAAAAGGGATACTCCATTTGCGTGTATAAAGATGATGAACCACTTTTATCCAAAGGTAAGGGAATATCCTTTATTGCCTTTTTGGCGCGCGATAAAGTGGATGTTAGGGGTGCAAGCGTTGCTGACAAAATAGTCGGTTCGGCGGCGGCACATGTTTATGCCCTTTTGGGTGTAAAAGAAGTTTATGCCGAGGTACTATCAGTTGGTGGACAGCAAATACTTGCTGAAGCCAATATAAGCTGTAGCTACGGTACTCTCGCAACTGAAATCATCAATAGGCAAGGCACTGGACTATGTCCAATGGAGCAGGCTGTGCTGGGTATAAGCGACCACAGCAAAGCACTTGATGCTGTGCTAAACAAAATCAATGAACTAAAATCAAAGTAGGGGAAGATTAGTTAAAACTAATTGGAGGCATTATGAAAACTGTAAAACTCATCAACGAAAACTGGCTTTTTACCAAAGAAGGCAAGCAAGAAGTCGTATCTGTTCCACACTCATGGAATGCCATTGACGGACAAAACCAACCAAACTACTATCGTGGACTTTGCTCATACGAAAAGACTTTGGAAGGTTTGAGTGGCACCACAATCATTAGGATTGAAGGCGCAAACTCCGTTTCCAGTGTATATGCTGGTGGCAAGCTTGTTGCAACCCATAGGGGTGGTTACTCTGCATATTCAGCAGATATCACCAACTATGTTGTAGACGGCAAGTGTGATATTAAAATTGAAGTAGATAACTCTGACTTTGACGATGTTTATCCTTCAACTGCAGACTTTACTTTCTATGGTGGCTTGTATCGTAATGTTACATTGTTTACTGGTATTCAAAAGGGTTATTTTGACATCGTTAACTATGGTGGCAGTGGCATAAAGGTTACTCCTGTTGTAGTAGGTGACAAGGCAGAGGTTACCCTTTCAAGCGTAGCTTTTGGTGAAAGCGACAAGGTGAGCTATACTATCCTTAATAAGGACGGAGAAACCGTTGCAGTAGAAGAAGCAAAGCCATATGAAGAAGTTAAGGTAGTGCTTGATAATCCCACACTTTGGGATACCGAAAATCCATATCTTTATACCGTAAAAGCTACTTTGAGCCTTGGAGAAGAAGTTATTGACGAAAGCTCAACTCGCTTTGGCGTAAGGACAATAGTCTTTGACCAAGACCGTGGTTGCATTCTAAATGGAAAGGCAATCAAGCTAAAAGGTGTATCCCGTCACCAAGACAGAGAGAACCTTGGCAATGCTCTAACATACGAGCATATCAAGGAAGATATCGAGCTAATCAAAGAAGTTGGCTCCAACTCTATCCGTCTTGCTCACTATCAACAAAACCAAATTATTTATGACCTTGCTGACGAAAATGGTATTTTGGTTTGGGCAGAAATTCCTGTCATCTCTCGTTGGACAGAAAAGAAGCTCGAAAATGCTAAATCACAACTCGTTGAGCTAATCAATCAAAACTACAACCACCCATCAATCTTCTGTTGGGGTGTTCAAAACGAAATCACTATCGGTGGAGGCGGTGGTGCTTCCAAGAAGTGCGTAAGAGGTGTTAAGGCTCTCAACGATATCGCAAAGTCAATGGATACTACTCGTCCCACAACTTGCGCTCAAGTTATGATGGCAAGCAAGACAGACCCACTCAACTATGTAACCGATATTTTGGGATTTAACATCTACTATGGTTGGTATGTTCAAAAGTATACAGATATTGACAAGTGGCTTGATGAGTTCCATGCCCAAAATCCCACTCTCAAACTATGTCTATCCGAGTACGGAGCAGAAGCAGTTTTGAGATACTATTCATCTAACCCAGCTCAAGGCGACTACGGCGAACAATATCAAGCAATATTGCATGCCCACTATGCAAATGCAATCATGTCACGCGACTGGATGTGGGGTGGATATGTTTGGAATATGTTTGACTTCGGTTCAGCTATCCGTAACGAAGGTGGCGTTCAAGGCAAAAACAATAAGGGGCTTGTAACCTTTGATAGAAAGGTTAGAAAAGACTCATTTTATGCTTACAAAGCATATTGGAGTGACGAAAAGTTTGTTCACATCGGTGGTGAAAGATATGTTGAAAGGGCTATCGGCAAGAGCAGAGTTGATGTATTCAGCAACTGCGATGAAGTTGAGCTAACTGTAAACGGCACAAGCTATGGCGCTCAAGCTGGCAAGCTAACAACCTTTGAAGTTGATATCGTAGCTGGCGAAAACACCATCACTGCAACAGCAGGGGGCTGCACTCACACTGTCGTTGTACAAGGTGTTGAGCAAGAACCCGAAAGCTACAAGTGCAACCAAGCTGGCAACCTTGTACGCAACTGGTTTGCCGCCGATGATGCTACAACTTCAGCAGATTGCCTATCTATCAACGATAAGGTGGGTGTAGTTCTCAAGAGTGAAGATGTAAAAGCAATGCTTGGCTCCAAGATTCCAATGTGGGTAGCAAAGATAGCATCCCCATTCAAGGTAAAGACACTTCTCAAGATTGCTCGCATTTCACCAGAGATGCAAGGTATAGCAAATAACTTCTTACAAACCATCAAAAAGTAAAAACGCGCTATTTTGGCGCAATCCATAGGAAAACACAAAAACCCACTCGGTTCTTTACGCAAAGTAAAGTCCCGTCGTGGGTTTTTATATTTTCCGTCGGCTTGCATCCAAACTAACGCGTTTTTAAGAGTAAAAGTGTTTTTATAGAAGCTATCGCTTTTTTAGTGGCCCGTCTTTTGCGCATAAACATAAAAGAATATGCTCAATCCGTATGCAATAAACCCAATTATATCTTGCTTTAGCAAGAGTAGATAGTTTATACTAAATAGGAAGGAGAAATTATGGTAGAAGTTGTTGCAGCTCTAATTTGGGATAAGGATAAGTTTATGATATGTCAGCGCCCTGCAAACAAGGCGCGAGCACTCCTATGGGAGTTTGTTGGTGGCAAGGTAGAACAAGGCGAAAGTAAGGCCGAAGCCCTTGTTCGTGAGTGTAAAGAAGAACTCAACATCGCTATATCAGTAGGGGATGTGTTCATGGAGTTAACCCATGTTTATCCGGACATTACTGTTAACCTAACATTATTTAATGCAACAATTCTTTCAGGTGCTCCAGAGCTCATTGAGCACAATGACCTCAAATGGATAACTCCAACCGAAATCCCAAATTACGATTTTTGCCCAGCAGACAAAGAGATTTTGGAAAAAATATCAAGCATAAATTAAAGTTTATAATTGCAACTTTACGCATAAGGTTATTAAATTAACACTTTAGAATAAAAAAATAATTTTGTGAAGAAAAATGGTAAAAATATACCCCGCTGAAATTACAGCGAGGTATAAGGAAATGGTTGTTTTCTAATGAAAACTAAAAGAAAAAACAGTATTGAACGTTTTTGCGGTTCAACACTGTTTCAAATGGCAAGAGAATGGTATCGCGAAAGACTATCTCAAGCAAGCAAAAATAGTAATAGGGCATCTTACTTGTAAGGTGCCTTGTTCATTTGATGGGCACGAACACAAGTGTTCGCTTTCGCCAGGTTGCGATGCAACTTGCGCACCCCTTTGCTTGCGCAAAAGAGTACGCTCCACCTAACTCTCGCCAACAAAAAAGCCTCAACCATTTAGGTTAAGGCTTTTTGTGGCGGAGAGTTAGGGATTCGAACCCCAGTTAGCTTTCACTAAAACGGTTTTCAAGACCGCCGCATTCGACCGCTCTGCCAACTCTCCAATGCCTAACTATTTTATAATATTATTCCTTATAAGTCAATTATTTTGGTGAATTTGTTGAGTTTTTTTAAAATTTGTGCCAATAAAATATTTTTTAAGAAAAATGTAAATAAAACTTGACATCGTTCATCTTCACTTTTATAATAAAAATGTCAAGAATACTTTACATTTTGAGTAGGAGTATATTATGAATAGAGAAGAAATTTTGGAAAAAGCGCAAAGTAAAAAGGTGCAAGTTGGTGAATATGAAAACCAAAAGATTGCAAAATGTAATTGGATAAGCGTTATAGTAACGGGTATCGTCGCCATAGCATTTATTTGTTTGTTTGGAGCGCTTGGTATGAAATCCGTTTGTTTTGCAATAGGTGGCATCTGCTTTACTTGGGCAACGGTTTTTTATTTTTGCCAATATTTCATTGCTAAAAGAAAGCATATTGGCATTTTGCTTGGAGCAGTAGGTGAACTTATCGGTGCGCTCATTATGCTTACTAACTGCATACTTTCCATCGTGGGGATTATTTAATGAATAACGATATCATATTACATAATAGAATAAAAGAAGCCCGCCAAGAAAAAAAACTTTCACAAGAAGAACTTGCAAAACTTGTTGGCACTACAAGACAAACGATTATCTCCATTGAGAAAAATCAGTTTAATCCATCTGCTAAACTTTCCCTTCTTCTTTCCATTGCGCTTGAAAAGAAGTTTGAAGAGTTGTTTTATTTTTAATAATTAGTGATATATGACGGCAATAACCATTGAAAATTTAAGTAAGAATTATAAAAAACTCAAGGCGCTTGACAACCTATCTTTAGAAATAAAGAAGGGTGAAACCTTTGGTTTATTGGGTGTTAATGGTGCGGGGAAATCTACCATCATAAAAATTCTTTGTGGGTTAACGCAAAAGTCGGATGGAAAAGTTTCCGTTTATGGCTATAACCTTGAACAAGACCTTGACAAGATTAAGGAAATAATAAACCTATCTCCCCAAGAAACGGCAGTTGCAAACAACTTGACGGTACGAGAAAACCTTTGTTTTTTTGCAAACGTATACCACAAGAATAACGAGCAATATATTGATGAATTAGTTGAAACTTTTAGTTTAAGTGGTGTTTTAGGGCAAAAGGCCAAAACGTTGTCGGGTGGTTACAAAAGAAGATTATCAATAGCAATAGCCTTAATTTCTCAACCTAAAATATTATTTCTTGATGAGCCGACGTTGGGTTTAGACGTTTTTGCAAGAAGAGAATTATGGCAAATAATGAAGAAGTTAAAAGGTAAAATTACCATAATCATTACTTCTCATTATTAAGAAGAGATAGAAAACCTTTGTGATAGGGTGGCAATACTTTCTAAGGGGAAGTTGTTGGAGATTGGCTCTATTGATGAAATAAAAGAGAAGCACGCGACGTCTAAGTTTGAGGATGCGTTTATAAAATTGGTGGAAGATAATGAATAGGACTCTAAATTTTTTTAATAGAAATCTAAAGGAAATATCGCGCGAACTTTTAATGTACGTATTTTGCATAGGATTTCCAGTCGTTATGCTTGCTATATTCCAAATAATAAACGGCTATACCGATGGCAACACGCCTATGTTTAATTTAACCGCGTTACTTCCTGCAATAATAATGTTTTCATACACCTTTGTAATGCTAACGATGGCGTTAATAGTTTCAAAGGATAGGCAAACATTCTTTCTTAAACGACTTTACGCATCTCCGATGAAGGCATATGAATTCATTTTAGGTTATTCTTTGGTTGGTTTGGTTATTGGATTGTTGCAAACCTTAGTGTGCGTATTAACGGGATGGATAGTTTCCTTAATCACGAATGCTAATTATATATCGTTTGGTGAGACGTTGTTGCTCGTTGTTAGCGAAATTCCCACGTTAATCACAAGCATATTTTTTGGTATCTTGTTTGGTACGGTGTTCAACGATAAAACGGCACCAGGGATTGTTCAATTTTCATAAGTCTTGCAGGAGTTCTTGGTGGTTGTTGGATGCCCATAGAAAGCATGGGCGGTTTTGAAACTTTTGCACGGTGTTTGCCCTTTTATCCAACGGTTTATCTTGGACGTGTGATAACCGGTGCTACCAATGTTTTTAACTTAACCTACACTTTTGACGCCGTAGCCAAATTAGGACTAATACCTATTTTATTGTTTATGCTTGCGAGTGTTGTGCTTGCAGTAATTCTTTTTAAGAAAAAAATGACAAGCGATAATTAATGAGAAAATATGCAAAACGGATAACTAAACAAAGCAAAAAAGATATCTAAACTTGCCGAAACTCAATCAATATAATATTAAGCAAAATTTAAAAACAAATGGCAAGAAATGACCAAATGTTTAGAAAAACAGCGGTGTGAAAGCCCCGTTGTTTTTTTATGGATAAAATTTTTTAAAACGTTAATAATTATATCGTTTAAGGAGGGAATTATGAACGATACAATAAAGTTGTTAAGAGAGTGTGATGCTGGTATCCAAATGGGTGTTGAGTCCATCGAAGAGATACTTGACGAAGTCAAAAGTGATGTTTTGCACGATTTTTTGGTGGAGGCTCGCAAAAAGCATTGGGAAATTGGTGAATGCCTAAAAAAGGAACTTGACAAATATGCTGATGATGGCAAGTCGCCCAATCCTATGGCAAAGAGTATGAGCTGGCTAAAAACCAACATGAAGATGACCTTTGATGGCTCAGACCAAACCATAGCCGACCTAATAACTGATGGTTGCAATATGGGGGTTAAGAGTTTGAACAGATATCTAAATCAATATACAACAGCAAGTGAAAATGCCAAAGAACTGACAAAAAGGCTCATTGATATTGAAGAAAAGCTTGCCGTCGATATAAGACGATTTCTATGATAAAGGAAGTGCCAAATAGGCACTTTTCTTTTGTTTTGGGGAAAGTCGACAAAAAGATTGCGTGGGGGAAATAAAAAAAATTAAAATTGCTATTGACTTTTAGTAATTTATATTTTAATATAATATATATATTATCGTGGGGGATACTATGCCCCTTGGACGAGGGAAATATGGCTCAAGAAAATTGCAGTTGCGAAATTTGTGCTCCAGGTGGATTAGGACTACTTCAAGAAGGTAGTGGTTTTACTGCTGGCAAAAATCAAGGCGCATATGGCGATATCTACACCGATTATGCCGATTACTTTTTTGCTCATGGCGAAATTGCTAACTTAAGTGGTAAATCCAAGAGAGGTCTTCGCATTCATCCCGGTCAAAAGGTTGTGAGCGAAGCAAAAGGATATGTTCCACCATATCTCAGAAAGGCTAAAGAAAGTGAACTTCCCTTTGCTAAAAAGTACATCAGTGGTACTGATGATATCTATGCTTACAAGGGCAAGAAATATGGTATGGCAAAGTTCTTTGAAGGTACACGCATTCCAAGTGGTGGCAGAAAGGCAGTTCCTTATGTACAAGGCTATGCAATTCGCAAAAAGTTCATCAAGAAAAAATGGAAAATTGGTCTTGGTGTAACAATTGCTCCATTGGTTGTAACAATTCTTTTTGCTTTATTATTGTTCGTTTAATTTGAGGAGGGTATATATATGGTAGGTTATATCGTAGTAGGTGTTTGCGTTGCAGGTTTGCTCGCCGGTGTTATCGGTGGTTGCTGTCGTAAATACACAATGAAATTTGATACCAATGGTGTTGCTTTTGATGAAGAAGTTGCTCCCATCAAGGCACGCAAGGGCCAAGAAATTGAACTCCCAGAACTTACTTCCTCAAAGCATGAGTTTCTTGGTTGGTTCCTTGATCCTGCTTGCACCGAGAAGTTTGAAGGTAAAATGCCCGGTGATGTAGTTCTCTATGCGGGCTGGAAAAAGAAGAAAGAAAAGAAAGGTCCACAACCAATGAACATGAGCTATACAGATTATATTATGCATAATATATCTTTTAATATCGCTCTCGACTGGTAAAACGCGTTATTTCGGCGCAATCCATAGAAAAACAAAAAAGCCCATGGGGCGCAGTAGGTTTACTACAGCAACCCCACGGGCTTTTCTATTTTTCGTCGACTTGCATCCAAACTAACGCGTTTTATATGTATGCGATTTTAGCGAATAACATTACAAAAATAAGTCTCCCTGCAGGGCGCAGTAGGTCTACTACAGCAACCCATTGGGAGACTTTTTTTGCGCGTTCTTCATCTAAACTTGCTCGTTTTTAAGTAAACATAACAAAAATTACAATTTTAATTCAAGTATCGTTTACCATAGCAACCCCACGGGCTTTTCTATTTTTCGTCGGCTTGCATCCAAACTAACGCGTTTTTTAGATATAAGTGTTAAAAAACGATAGGCTTATTTTAATTTTTCAAGTACTGCGTCAGCTATTATTTTATGTCCAAGATTAGTGGGGTGTACGGAGTCGCGTGCAAGAAGGACGGGTGCATAGCTTTCTTCGGCTTTGTCAAATATAGGTTGTAGAGCAATTATTTCGTCAGCATTGCCTTCTGCATAGCCATTGAGTTTATCTATATATTGATTGAGTACGATATGGAATGGTTGTTTTTCTTCTATTGTACTAATCAAA
>JAFXIB010000051.1 GCA_017533505.1 Clostridia bacterium
AACAGCTAACTTCTATCCCCAATACCTTACCAAGTTCATCTTTGGAAGGCACATGGGTTACGGGGATTCGTGCGTTTCGGCAGGTTTTCATAAGTTCGAGCCTGATATTGCTATCGGTATCATCGGCAATCACAACACACCTAATTTGATTATCCTTGATACCGCGATTTACTTGTCTTAATCCGATAACCTTGTTTTCCGATAATAACTTAATTATTGACGGTTCCATAGGCTCCTTTGCTACACAAAATAACTCGCATTTCGCAAGCCTTGTTATTATACCAAGTAAAAAAAGCTAAGTCAAGCAAAAAAAGATTACTTTTTAATAAAAAATTGCCAGAATTTTGCATCATTTTTTACTTGCGTTTTTGTGCTATTAAATTTAACCATATTTTGTGAGTTTATGCAACACATTTTACTTATATTATGTTATACTTTATATATGGAGATTAAAGGTAGCGTAAAATCGGTTATATTTTTTAACCCAGAAAACGGATTTTCCGTATTGGAAATCGATACTGACGGCGGTGTGATTACTGCTGTCGGTTGCGTACCCGAAGTTTCGGAGGGCGAAAGCCTTGCTCTTGAAGGAAAATGGACATCAAGTGCAAAATATGGCGACCGATTTGAAGTCGCCAATGTTCGTTTTGAAGCCCCTACCAATCGTCTTGGCATCATCAATTATTTGAGTAGTGGAATGTTTTATGGTGTAGGTCCTGTGCTTGCAACAAACATTGTCAATCACTTTGGACTCCAAACATTGAGTATACTTGAAAATTCTCCCGAACGCTTAAGCGAAGTAAATGGTATAGGCAAAAAGAAAGCTAAAGAATTGGGCAAATGTTATCAGGAAAATATCAGCATGCGCAATACTCTTATTTTCCTACAAAAGTACAATATTACCATGAGTAAAGCCATCAAAATCTTTTCTTTCTATGGCGAACTAACCGAAGAAACTCTAAAAAAGAATCCATATATACTTGCAGAAGATATTGACGGCATAGGCTTCCAAACAGCAGACGAAATCGCAATCAAGATGGGCTTTGATATGGAGTCTGATTTCCGTTTGAATGCTGGCATACTTCATACCCTATCAGAGGCTGGCGCTCGCGAAGGACACACAACACTCCCCGCCGCCACACTAATTGAAAGAACAGCCATTCTACTCAAATATGAAGATATTGAGCGCATAGGAGAGCTACTCCCACGACTGGAAATCATGGGTAAGGTAAGGAGTATCCTTATCAATGATGAAGATGGTGTATCCACAAGATTTTACTCTCGTTCCCTTGATTTTAATACCGAAAACGCAATTGCTGCGCGTTTGGTAAAGATTGCAAACTACAACTTTGGAACAATTGACAATCTTGATAAGGAAATCAGCATTTTTGAGCGTTCTAATTCGCTATATCTTGATAAAACACAGCGAGAAGCAGTGCTTACTGCTATGAATAAAGGTAGTGTTGTAATAACAGGTGGTCCTGGTACTGGTAAAACTACCATAATAAAATGCATACTTGACCTTTGTCTTGGTGCTGGTATGAAAGTATCACTTTGCGCTCCTACTGGCAGAGCTTCAAAAAGGTTAAGTGAGTCCACTTCTCACCCAGCTTGCACCATACATAGACTGCTCGAAATGGACTTTTCCGAAGGACACCCTACCTATCACTACAACGAGTCGGAGCCTCTTGACACCGAAGTAGTAATTGTAGATGAGATATCTATGGCAGATATTTATATCTTCAATGCTCTCATCCGTGCACTACCAAATGGCGCAAGACTCATTCTTGTAGGCGACAAAGACCAGCTACCAAGCGTATCCCCTGGCAACATTCTTGCTGACATCATTGCAACAGGAATACTGCCTGTTGCATATCTATCGGAAATACACCGTCAAGAGGCAAATTCACTTATAATCGAAAATGCCCATCGCATAAATCGTGGCGAAATGCCTATACTCCGTAACTCATCAAACGACTTTTTCTTTGATAACAAAGAAAACTTTTTGGATATCCAAAAATCTGTTGTGACAATGGTAACGGAAAGACTGCCTTCATTTTTGAACCTTTCTCCAAAAGACATACAAGTGCTTGCCCCAGTAAAGAAAGGATTAAGTGGAGTTGAAAACCTAAATATCATTCTCCAAGAATCCCTTAACCCCAACACCGAAAGTGTAAAAATAAATGGTGTGGACTTCAAAGTCGGTGACAAGGTTATGCATACCGTCAACGACTACTCACTCAAATGGGAAAGACTTTATGAGCAAGGCACAGGGGTATTCAATGGAGAAATAGGATATATCACGGATATCATAAGGGGTTGCGTTGTCGTAGAGTTTGACGATGGCAAACGCGTTGTATATGAGCGTTCTTCACAAGAGCATCTTATGCTTGCTTATGCTGTATCCGTTCACAAATCACAGGGTTCTGAATTCCCTGTTGTAGTGCTTGCCCTATCAAGTGGTGGCGCCATGCTTACGCGCAACCTATTATATACTGCAGTTACTCGTGCAAAGCGCGCAGTAGTTATTGTAGGCACACACAAGTCATTAAGACAAATGGTATTCAATGACCACTCACAAAAACGATATACATTGCTCAAGGAGCTTATATGTCAAAACCAAACCAAACTAAAGCTTATGCGTGGCTAAAAGAAAAGCTAAATCGCTTCAAAAACACACTCTTCCCAAAGGCATATGTTTGCCATGTTTGTGGCGCAGAAATTGGAGAAGATGGTAGAGAAGACTCTCTTTGCCCAAAATGTAGAGAAAGATTACCTTATCGCCACGATAATACATGCCCCATTTGTGGCAACTATGTAGCTACACCTGGCCTATGTGCAAGATGTAGAACAAGTAGACCACCCTACTCACAAGCCTTTGCACCATTTGACTACACTGGTTCTATCAGAAGAATGATAATCAACTATAAGGATAATGGTAGTCCATGGCTGGCACCTTACATAGCAAAATACCTAATTGACTACGCAAAGGCAATGGAGCTACATGCAGACTATCTTGTTTATGTGCCATCTTCTGACAAAGCACTCAAAACAAGAGGCTTTGAACACAACAAGAAAGTAGCTATGCTACTTTGCACTGCATTGGAGTTACCACTAACCGAGCCACTACACAGAGTATCACAAAAGAAGGACCAATCTGACCTAACCTTTGAAGAACGCTATCAAAATGTAAATGGTTCGTTTATATTAAGAGATGACTACGATCGCTCCCAACTCATAGGCAAAAAGATACTACTTATCGATGATGTTATGACAACAGGAGCAACCGTTACCACTTGCGCTCAAGTTCTAAAGAGCAATGGCGCACAAGAAATAATTATACTTACACTTGCAAGATCATGACCTATTTAGAAAAATCAAAAGAAAAACTTAATTCATTAAGAAATCGTAACGATTACCTTATTTTAGCTTTTGAATCATCATGTGATGAAACAGCTGTTGCCGTAACTCGTGGCAGAGAGGTTTTGAGCTCCGTAATTAGCTCACAGATTGAAATTCACAAGCGCTTTGGTGGTGTTGTGCCAGAAATTGCTTCACGCAACCACGCCCTTGCCATTGATTCCATCACAAAAGAAGCTCTTGAAAAGGCTGGCGTTACATTTGATGATATTGATGCCATCGCAGTAACATATGGCGCAGGACTACTTGGCGCATTGCTTGTTGGTGTTAGCTATGCTAAAGCCTTGGCTTACACCCTTGAAAAGCCACTTATTGCTTGCAACCACATCAAAGGACACATTGCAGCAAACTATATTTCTGCTCCTGACCTTGAGCCACCATTCATCTGCTTGCTTGCAAGTGGTGGTCATACCTATATCCTTAAAGTAAATACCTTTGACGATATGGAAGTTATGGGCGAAACTCAAGACGATGCTGTCGGAGAAGCATTTGATAAGGTCGCAAGAGTACTTGGACTACCCTATCCTGGTGGACCAGAAATTGACAAGCTTGCTCGCCTTGGTAAGCCCAGCTACAAGCTACCACGCGCATTTAAGGGCGAAAAGCATCTAAACTTTAGCTATTCAGGTCTAAAAACTGCTGTTATCAACCTTGTTGCAAACACCAAAGCCCGTGGTGGAGAAATTATCCCCGAAGACCTTGCTTGCTCCTTCCAAACCGAAGCAACTGGTGTGTTAATTGAAAACACCATTGAAGCTGCAAGGCGCAGTAACATATCTACCATATGCCTTGCTGGTGGCGTAGGTGCAAACTCTGCACTTCGTGATGGACTAACCAAAGCTGGACAAAAGGCTCATTGCAAGGTGCTTTTGCCACCAAGAAGCCTATGTACTGATAATGCTGCAATGATAGGTATTTGCGCTTACGAAGAAATCAAATGTGGCATTGAGCCAGCAGAGCTTTCCCTTGACGCAAACCCAGGATTATAATAGGAAATAAAATTTGAACTTATGCGTGGAAGCCATTTAAATTTAGCCTTTGGCACCGAAGTCATTTATGACGATGCCGACTTCTATATCGGGGATAATGATAAGACCGGTATTGTTGGCGTAAATGGAGCTGGCAAAACCACCTTGTTTAGAGTCATTCTAAAGGAACAAGAACTTGATGGTGGGCAAATTGTAACAGGCAATGCACGCATAGGGTATCTTCCACAAGAAATTGATTTTACCGAGCAAGAAAAGACCGTTTGGGATTATCTTTTTGACGCACGCCCTATCAAAAAAATAGAAAGTGAACTTAACTCCGTATACGAAAAACTTGCAACTGCTGAAGGCGAAGAGCAAGCATATCTTTTGGAAAGAATGGAGAAACTTCAAGCAAAGCTTGAAGATCTTGATGTATATAACGCAGAAGGTTTACTACTTGACCTAATTTCGTCAATGCACATTGATAGTGAACTACTTGATATGCGACTTGGCGATCTTTCGGGTGGGCAAAAGAGCAAGATTGCATTTGCGCATGTTTTATACTCCAAGCCACAAGTGCTTTTACTTGACGAACCAACAAACCACCTTGATGTAAATACCAAAGATTTTGTAACCAATTTTATAAAAAACTATAAGGGTGCTGTTCTTATCATCAGCCACGATGTAGATTTCCTAAACGAAGTCGTAAACAAGATACTATTCGTCAACAAAGCCACGCACAAAATGGCTGTATATGATGGAAACTATACTGCTTTCAAAAGAAAATATGCACAAGAGCAAGTACTAAAAGAACTACGCATCACACAACAGGAAGCAGAAATCAAAAAGCTAACCGACTTTATACAAAAGGCAAGGCAAGCATCTCGCACCAACCATAACCTAAAGCGAATGGGCTTTGACCGTGAAGCAAAGCTTCAAAAAGCAATCGCCAACCTTGAAAAACGCGACAAAGTATATCGTCATATGAAGCTCAAGTTAGACCCCAAGCGCGAAAGCTCCAAGGTACCACTTGAAGTATCGGGTCTAACATTCCACTACCCTACCAAACCCACTCTATATGACAATCTATCATTCAACCTAAACGGAAATGAAAGATTTTTGGTAGTTGGCGAAAATGGTGTAGGTAAGTCCACCCTGCTTAAACTCATAATTGGACAACTACCACCTGACAAAGGCACCATAAAGTTTAGCCAAAAGACAGATATCGCCTACTATGCTCAAGAGCTTGAGCTACTTGACGAAGACAAAAACATATTTGACAACACCGAAACAGACGGTTACTCCGACCTTGAAAGGCGCAATATTCTCGGTAATTTCCTATTCCAGGGGGACACGGTATTCAAAAAGGTGAAGGTACTTTCCCCTGGCGAAAAGGCACGCATTGCCTTATGTAAACTACTATTGGAGCGCGCAAACCTACTCATCCTTGACGAGCCCACCAACCACCTTGACCCAGACACTCAAGCAATCATTGGCGAAAACTTCCGTGATTATACCGGCACCATACTTCTCGTCAGCCACAACCCCGATTTTGTAGAGCAAATCGGCATAACAAGAATGTTAATTCTCCCAGAAGGTAAAGTTGTAGAATACTCACGCGAATTATTGCAATACTACTATATACTAAATACCGATTTACTGTAAGTGCCTATCGGCACGCAATAAAGTTCGCTTTGCGAACACAATTAAGAACCCGTTGGGTTCACAATTAAGTGCTTTCGACACGCAAACAAGGAAATAATTGAAATTCGGAAAAGAAAAACCGTTAGAGTTGTTACGCCCTAACGGTTTCTTTTACTTTTCAAATCGTTTAACTTGAAACGCCTACTAACCTTCGTATCCCCATACAACAGGTCGACCATCATAATTCCAATCGTACTCCCAACCCGAAGGCTCGCTTTCTGCTTCGCAATAAATGGTGAGACTACTGCAACCATAGAAGGTCCAAGTTCCTATGCTCGTTACCGAGTCAGGGATTAATACGCTTGTGAGACTACTGCAATTATAGAAGGCATACTCATTTATTTCAGTGATACCATCAGGTAATACAAGTTCGGTTTCGCTACCAGTATAGCCTACAAGTATCTTATCTGTTCCATCAGTATATATTACGTATCCGTTGCTATCCGTAGAGAGCTTACTTGGAGTATAGAGAGAAGTATATATATTCTTTGCATAATAGCCTACATAACCATTGTTTGAACTTCCTGCTGTAATGGTGAGTGCTGATAGATTGTATACTTCTACAAGTTTATAGCAACCATTGAAGGCAGAACTTCCTATGCTCGTTACCGAGTTAGGGATTACTACGCTTGTGAGACTTCTGCACTCATAGAAGGCATAACTTCCTATGCTCGTTACCGAGTTACCGATTACTACGCTTGTGAGACTACTGCAATAACGGAAGGCATCACTTCCTATGCTCGTTACGGAGTCGGGGATTACTATGCTTTCAAGACTACTGCAACCACGGAAGGCATCACTTCCTATGCTCGTTACCGAGTCACCGATTACTACGCTTGTGAGACGACTGCAATAATAGAAGGCAGAATCTCCTATGCTATCGCCACCGGTTATTGTTACCGATTTGAGTGAGGTAGGAATGTAGTCGTCATTTTCACCATAATTATATAATTCTCCAAATATATAACCAAAGTGTGTCTCGTCATTTCCATTTCCTACAAATGGTAAAGTTATACTTTCAAGACTACTGCAACCATAAAAGGCATAACTTCCTATGCTCGTTACGGAGTCAGGGATTACTACGCTTGTGAGACTACTGCAATTAGAGAATGCTTCTTCATTAATGCTTATTACGTTATAGGTTACTCCATTATAGGTAATGGTACTTGGTATTTCTAATTCGGTAGGAGTACCTTCGTATCCTGCTACTATTGCGTTAGTGCCTTTTAGTCCGTACTTTACACCATCTACTACTGCGTTTTCACTTGCACCCCATACAACAGGTCTACCAGCACCATTCCAAGTGTAATTCCAAGAGGAAGCCCAACCCGAAGGCTGGCTTTCTGCTTCGCAATAAATGATGAGACTACTGCAATCAGAGAAGGCATGATCTCCTATGCTCGTTACCGAGTCAGGGATTACTATACTTATGAGACTACTGCAATAACGGAAGGCATCACTTCCTATGCTCGTTACGGAGTCGGGGATTACTATGCTTTCAAGACTACTGCAACCACGGAAGGCTTCATATCCTATGCTCGTTACGGAGTCAGGGATTACTACGCTTGTGAGACTACTGCAATTATAGAAGGCACCCCCTCCTATGCTCGTTACGGAGTCGGGGATTACTACGCTCGTGAGACTACTGCAACCTCCGAAGGCACCCACTCCTATGCTCGTTACAGGGCGTTTCTTTCCCATTGCGAAAATTTCGGAAGGAATTACGACCTCGGTTTCTTTACCATTGTATACCCATATCTCAACCTCCCCATCATCTATTAAGTCAACGCTGTAACCATTTATTGAGGCTTCAATAGGCACAAGTACGCCAACTAAAATAATTGCAATGGCAACTAAGGCAGATAAAACGGAGGAAGAGATAACGATTATCTTCTTCTTGTTTTTAGCCAACCAATCTTTTGATTTTGCCTTTGAAACCTCAACGACATCAGCAACAAGACGTGCCTTGTCTTGCAAGTTTTCACTATTGCTTTGTCCAAGAGTTTGTGCATCTTGCAATTTTTTAAGGCGCTTTTGCTCTTGTTCTTGCTCTTTCTTTAGTTTAGCAAGATATTCCTCTTGCTCTTTCTTGAATTTAGCAAATTGCTCTTCTTGTTCCTTTCTAATTTGGGCAAGGCGAGCTTCTTCTTGCTCTTTCCTAATTTGGGCTTGACGAGCTTCTTCTTGCTCTTTCCTAATTTGGGCTTGGCGAGCTTCTTCTTGCTCTTTCCTTAATTTTGCAAGTTGCTCTTCTTGCTCTTTCCTAATTTGGGCAAGGCGGGCTTCTTCTTGCGCTCTTTTTATTTGGGCTTGGCGGGCTTCTTCTTCCTGCTCCTTCCTTAATTTTGCAAGTTGCTCTTCTTGTTCCCTTTTTATTTGGGCAAGGCGTGCTTCTTCTTGCTCTTTTCTAAGTTGGGCAAGGCGCGCTTCTTCTTGCGCTCTTTTTAATTGTTCAGCCTTTTCTTCTTGCTCCTTTCTAATTTGAGCAAGTTTTTTCCTTTCTTTAGTTTGCTCTACTTGTAGTTTGTCGAGCTTTTCTGCATTGTTGTTATCACTTGCTTGAATGGGGGCGGTATTTACCTCTGCAAACAAAGATACGGCACTATAGCGAGCGCCACATTTGTCACAAAAAGTCCTGCCCTCTTTCCACTCTTTTCCACACTTAGGGCAAACCTTCTTACTGTTTATAGTAGGCTCGCTTGACTTTAGAGCAGAAACTGTAATACGCGTACCACATTTATTACAAAAGGTTTTCCCCTCTTGTACTGTATTACCACACTTAGGGCAAATAACGTTACTCATCTATGCTTTCTCCTACTCTTGAACCACACTTATCACAGAAAATAGTGTCTTTTTCTATCATTTCACCACAAACAGGACATACGCCTTGCTTTTTGAGTTCAGCGTAAGTTTGAACCTTTCTATACTTATCATTCTTCCAAGCAAGCATCCACTTCTCAAACATAAATCTATAAATTTCTCTCAATTCTGCATTAAGATCCTTGTTCGTCCAAGGGAACCAATTAGTAGGTAAGAACACATTGGTAGTCATACCCTTTAATCTAATGATAAAGAATGAAGGGAGCAAACCACAACCCTTGTATGCCATTCCTTCAATATCGTTTAGGCTGATAACACAAGACATTCTGCCGTGGACAAATGACTTGAAAGGCAACCAATTTATATAGAATACAACGTAATCTTCGTGTAATTCAATTGCACCATTGCTAAATTTGACGTAATCGATAAGATTTTCTTCACTGTGTAATCTTTCGTACTTTGAGTTTGATACTAATTTTAACATTTTACACTCCTTTTCCCTACTTTGTATTTTTAAATATTCGATTTATCGAATATCTATGATACTACAATTTTATATTCGATTTATCGAATTGTCAACAATTAAATTCGATATATTGTATTATTTGACTATGAAGAACAAATTTGGTGAACGGTTAAATGAATTATTAAAGGCGGAAAACATTTCGCAAAAGGACTTTGCAAAGGCAATTTGTGTTAGTCAATCCATTGTATGCGATTGGTTAAAGGGCAGAGTGCAACCCACCGCCGACAACATTCTAAACACCGCCGATTTCTTCAAAGTTACAACAGATTACATATTAGGAAAAGATATATTTTATTAAATAGCACTCGGAAAAGTGTGCTTTTTTTATTAAGAGACTTAGTAAATGCGAACTTAGAATTAAGTGCCTACGGAGGCAATAATTACTCGCTATGCGAGCGTTAATTACCTTCGCCTTGCGAAGGCGTTAATTACACCTATCGGTGCGTTAATTACAAACACTTTGTGTTTGCGTTATGGTAAAGAACATACAAAGATAGCAAAACAACTTAATATCTCTAACACCAAATAATTTCGCATTTCGCACTTTGCATTTATATAAGACCTCGGATTTTAGAGGAAGAACGACAGAAAAGATGAAAGCCCACGATTTATTTGTACTACCGTCTATAAAGACCGCAAAGTTTAGATGAGATACAAGCAAAAAAATAAACCACCGACAGGAGTTTACTAAGTGTAAATGACTGAGGTGGTTTGTTTTTTTGTGAAGTAGGTCGCTAAAATTTGTGGTCTTACTTAAGCAATTGTTTAAGGCTATCTACTTTGTCCAATCTCTCCCAACTATATGTAGCCTTACCGAAGTGGCCATATGATGCAGTATCAAAGTATACTGGCTTTCTTAAATCAAGAGAGTCGATGATTGCCTTTGGACGGAAATCGAATATCTTTGGTAGATATTCTGCAATTACGCTGTCTGCTACTTTACCAGTACCATAGGTGTTAACTACGATTGATACTGGTTGTGCCTTGCCGATTGCATATGCAAGTTGAATTTCGCACTTGTCTGCAAGACCTGCTGCAACAATGTTCTTTGCACAATATCTTGCATAATATGCAGCACTTCTATCAACTTTGGTTGGGTCCTTACCACTAAAAGCACCACCACCATGACCACAAGCGCCACCATAGGTGTCAACGATAATCTTTCTGCCGGTTAGTCCACTGTCGCCATTTGGTCCACCAATAACAAATCTGCCGGTTGGGTTGATGTAGAACTTGGTGTTTTCATCAATGAGTTCAGCTGGCATTACCTTGTCGATAACTTCGCGCTTGATGTCCTTTCTCAATGTTTCGATATCAACATCATCAGAGTGTTGGGTGGATAGTACAACAGCTTCGATTCTTACAACCTTGTTGTCATCATACTCAACGGTAACTTGACCTTTGCCGTCTGGACGGAGATAGTCAAGGATGCCAGCCTTTCTAACTTCAGCAAGCTTTCTGCACATCTTGTGGCTTAATTCCAATGGCAATGGCATATAGCTTTCGGTTTCGTTGGTTGCATAACCAAACATCATTCCTTGGTCGCCTGCCCCTACCATATCATAATCATCGCCACTTTCTTTGTGCTCAATTGAGCTATCAACGCCCATTGCTATGTCTGCTGATTGCTCGTCAATAGCAACTGTGATTGCACAGCTCTTGTAGTCAAAACCAAGTTCACTCTTATCGTAGCCTATCTTCTTGATGGTTTCCCTTACGATACCAGGGATATCTGCATATCCCTTGTGCAAAGTAATTTCGCCCATAACAAATACCATGCCTGTAGTGACTGCTGTTTCGCATGCTACTCTGCAATATGGATCAAGACGGAGCATTTCGTCAAGAACTGCATCGCTTATTTGGTCTGCGACTTTGTCGGGATGTCCTTCGGTAACTGATTCACAAGTAAAAAGTCTTTTCATAGTCGTGTCCTAAATAGTTTAGTGTAAAAGGAGCGATTATTATTAACCGCTCCTATTTGTTGTTTGATTAGTTGTTTTCGTTTGCGTCAAGGTCATATTCTTCTTCGTAATCGTCAAAGAGCAAAGGCTTTTCTTCAACTACGGGTTGGTCGCTTGCTGCATTGGTCTTTTCGAGAGTGATATTTCTGTAGCACTTCATACCAGTACCTGCAGGGATGAGCTTACCGATAATAACATTTTCCTTTAGACCTACGAAATGGTCAACCTTGGAGCGTATTGCTGCGTCAACAAGAACTCTGGTGGTCTCTTGGAAGGATGCTGCTGATAGGAAGGATTCGGTTGCAAGAGATGCCTTGGTGATACCAAGAAGAATTCTCTTACCATTTGCAGGCATTCCGCCTTCTTCAAGAACTCTTTCGTTTTCTTCTTCCATTCTGTTGAGATCAACAACTTCGCCAAGGAGTAGGTTGGTGTCGTTTGGCTCGGTGATCTTAACCTTACGGAGCATTTGACGAACGATAACTTCAATGTGCTTATCTTGGATGTTAACACCGTTTGAACGATATGCAGATTGTACTTCGCGAATCATAGATTCTTGAACACCTTGAACACCCTTTGTGCGTAGAGTATCTTGTGGGTAGATAGAACCAACCATCAAAGGATCGCCAGCTTCAACAGTGTCGCCTTCGCTAACAAGAAGCTTTGCTGTGTTAGGAATCTTGTAATCAAGAGTGTTATCAGCACCAGTAACGGTGATAATCTTCATTGTCTTTTCGTCATTTTCCTTGATGGATACAACACCCTTCAAGGTAGTAACGGTTGCCTTACCCTTTGGAGTACGAGCTTCGAAAAGTTCTTCAACACGGGGTAGACCTTGGGTGATATCGGCGTTGGTTGCAATACCACCGGTGTGGAATGTTCTCATGGTGAGCTGTGTACCAGGTTCACCGATTGATTGAGCTGCGATGATACCAACTGCTTCACCAATCTTAACCTTGTTCCAGCTACTCATGTTAGCGCCATAGCACTTTGCACAAACGCCTTGCTTTGCCTTACAGGTAAGAACGGAACGGATCTTAACTTCTTCGATACCAGCCTTTTCAATTCTTGCAGCATCGTCTTCGGTGATGAGAGTATCGCGTGCAACAAGGATTTCACCATTCTTGTCAACGATATCAGCTACGCTGAAACGACCAGCAATTCTTTCCTTGAGAGTTTCGATGATAGCGCCTGCACTATCTCTAACTGCCTTAACAGCAAAACCACGAGTGTCGCCACAGTCGTCTTCCTTAACGATAACATCGTGTGCTACGTCAACAAGACGGCGGGTTAGGTAACCAGAGTCAGCTGTCTTAAGAGCGGTGTCAGCTCCACCCTTACGAGCACCGTGTGATGAAATGAAGTACTCGAGAACTGATAGACCTTCACGGAATGAGCTCTTAACAGGAATTTCAATAACTTTACCAGTTGGGTCGTTCATCAAACCACGCATACCGGAAAGTTGCTTGATTTGTTGCATGCTACCACGAGCGCCAGAGTCAGCCATCATCCAAATTGGGTTAGACTTGTCGGTTTCACGGAAGTTCTTTTCGAGGTCGTCAGAAACATCCTTGGTGGTCTTTGCCCATACATTAACGGTTTCTTCGTATCTTTCGTCTTCGGTTAGCATACCACGACGGAAACGCTTTTCGATTGCGTGTACTTCGTCTTCAGCAGCTTTTAGAAGTTCCTTCTTGTTGTCGGAAATCTTCATATCGAAAACTGATGTGGTGATAGCACCGATTGTTGAGTACTTAAATCCGGTTGCCTTAATCTTATCAAGAACCTTTGATACTACGGTTGAGCCCTTGAGCTTAAAGCATCTTTCAACGATTTGTGATAGTTGCTTTTTGCCGATTGGATTCCAACCATTGATATGGTTAACTTCAAACTCGAGCATATCTTCTGGAGTTTCTCTCTTGCAGAATCCAAGGTCTTGTGGGAGAGATTCGTTGAAGATAATTCTACCAACGGTAACAGGTAGGCGTTTCTTGTAAACGCAACCATCTATTTCCTTGGTAACTCTAACTTCGATTTTTGCTTGAAGGTCGATGTCCCCTACTTGGTAAGCCATCTTTGCTTCTTCTTCGTTCTTAAATACTCTGCCTTCGCCCTTTGCGCCGGGTTTAACTTGAGTTAGATAGTATGAACCGATAACCATGTCTTGTGTAGGACTGAGGATTGGCTTACCATCTGAAAGTTTAAGAACATTGTTGGTTGAAAGCATAAGGAATCTTGCCTCAACTTGAGCTGCGATTGATAGTGGTACGTGAACAGGCATTTGGTCGCCGTCGAAGTCTGCGTTAAATGCAGAACATACCAATGGGTGTAGCTTGATAGCTCTACCTTCTACAAGCACAGGTTCAAATGCTTGGATACCCAAACGGTGCAATGTAGGAGCACGGTTTAGGAGAACTGGGTGATCCTTGATAACTTCTTCAAGGATGTCCCAAATTTGTGACTTGCCACGAGCAACAGCGTTCTTTGCGCTCTTGATGTTTTGGCAAATACCTTGTTCAACAAGCTTGCGGAATACAAAGGGCTTGAAGAGCTCAATAGCCATTTCCTTTGGTAGACCACATTGATAAAGCTTGAGTTCTGGTCCTACAACGATAACTGAACGGCCGGAGTAGTCAACACGCTTACCAAGAAGGTTTTGACGGAATCTACCTTGCTTACCACGGAGCATATCGCTGAGTGACTTGAGGCTACGATTGCCGGGGCCGGTTACGGACTTGCCGTGCTTACCGTTGTCGATGAGAGCGTCAACAGCTTCTTGTAGCATTCTCTTTTCGTTACGGATAACGATATCAGGAGCGCCACTTTCAACCATCTTCTTTAGACGATTGTTACGGTTGATAACTCTTCTATATAGGTCGTTCAAGTCGCTGGTTGCAAATCTGCCACCATCAAGTTGAACCATAGGACGAAGATCTGGAGGAATAACAGGTAGTGCATCAAGAACCATCCATTCGGGGTTGTTGCCACTTACTCTAAAAGCTTCCACGATATCAAGACGCTTTGCAGCCTTGATTTGCTTGTTGCCGGTGGAGTTGTTTACGATTTCCTTTAGTTCTGCGCTTTCTGCTTCGAGGTCGATTTCGCGAAGGAGAATCTTGAATGCTTCTGCACCCATACCTACCTTGAAGGAGTCTGCACCAAACTTTTCAAGAGCTTCTCTGTATTCGTCATCTTTGATAACTTGCTTCTTGAAGAAATCTGATGTGCCTGGGTCAAGTACTACATGAGCTGCATAGTAGATAACTTGTTCTACTTGCTTGGGGCTCATATTAAGGATAGCACTGATACGGCTTGGAACACCACGGAAGTACCAAATGTGTGCTACTGGAGATGCGAGTTCGATGTGACCCATTCTCTCACGGCGTACCTTTGACTTGGTAACTTCAACGCCACACTTATCACAAATGGTGCCTTTGAATCTTACTCTCTTGTACTTACCACAGTGACATTCATAGTCCTTGGTAGGTCCAAAGATTTTTTCGCAGAACAAACCATCTTTTTCTGGCTTTTGAGTTCTATAGTTGATAGTCTCTGGCTTGGTAACTTCGCCATGTGACCACTCTCTTATTTTTTCAGGAGAGGCAAGAGAAATTTGCATTGCATCAAAGCTATTAATTTCTATCATATATATTACCCCCTATTATTCTTCGTCAATAGTGAACTCACTGAGGAGTAGCTCTTCTGCTTCGGAACGATCTGCGTAACCATCGTTATCGCCGATAAGGTCGCTCAAAGAGAAATCATCGTCTGCATCGTCATCGTCTGCAATAGTTTCAAACATATTATCAAGTGAAATGCTGTCGCTATCGCCACCACCAAGACCTGCAAACAAGCTATCGAGTGAGTCTTCACCAAATAGACTGCTTTCTTGTTCATCACCGATACCATCAAGGATGTTCTTGTCGCTATCAGCAATTGGGTTTTGAATGATTGGTTCGTATACTTGAGCATCGTCATCAAGCTCTGCAAGTTCAACTTCTGCATTGGTATCGGTAAGAAGTTTTACATCCAAGCAAAGTGATTGCATTTCCTTCTTGAGAACCTTGAATGCTTCTGGTAGACCAGGAGCTGCCATGGTTGCGTTAGGCTTGATGATGGAATCAAATACCTTTTGTCTGCCCATAACATCGTCTGACTTGACTGTGAGCATTTCTTGGAGGATGTTTGCAGCGCCGTATGCTTCAAGTGCCCAAACTTCCATTTCACCAAATCTTTGTCCACCGAATTGTGCCTTACCACCAAGAGGTTGTTGGGTAACAAGTGAGTATGGACCAACTGAACGAGCGTGAATCTTATCATCAACAAGGTGGATGAGCTTGAGCATGTACATGTAACCAACAGTTACAGGGTTCTCAAACTTTTCACCAGTTCTACCATCGTAAACATCAAGCTTACCGTTTTCTGGTAGATTGTTTTCACGGAACATTTCTTGGATATCTGTTTCGGTTGCACCGTCAAATACTGGGGTTGCTACCTTTATACCAAGCATATTTGCTACCAAGCCCAAGTGAACTTCAAGAACTTGTCCGATATTCATACGGCTTGGAACGCCGAGTGGGTTAAGTACGATTTGGAGAGGAGTACCATCTGCGAGGAATGGCATATCTTCCTTTGGAAGAACTCTACTGATAACACCCTTGTTACCGTGACGGCCTGCCATCTTGTCACCAACACCGATCTTTCTCTTTTGAGCGATGTAAACTCTAACCATCATGTTAACACCAGGTGAAAGTTCATCTTTGTTTGCTCTTGTGAAGATCTTAACATCAACAACAGTACCTTCGCCACCGTTTGGAACCTTAAGAGATACATCTCTAACTTCGCGTGCCTTTTCACCAAAGATTGCGCGGAGTAGTCTTTCTTCGGGGGTGAGTTCGGTTTCGCCCTTTGGAGTTACCTTACCAACAAGGTAGTCACCTACTCTAACTTCTGCGCCAACCATTACGATACCATTTTCGTCAAGGTGCTTGAGAACTTCTTCACTTACATTAGGAATGTCACGAGTGATTTGTTCTGCACCAAGCTTTGTATCACGGCACTCAAGTTCGTGCTCTTCGATGTGGATGGTGGTGAATACATCGTGCTTTACGAGTTCTTCAGAAATCAATATAGCGTCTTCGTAGTTGTAACCTTCCCAAGTCATAAAACCGATTAGGATGTTGCGACCAAGTGCGAGTTCGCCATTGTCGGTTGAAGGACCGTCAGCAAGGATTTCATCAGCCTTAACATATTGTCCCTTGGTTACAACAGGCTTTTGGTTGATACATGTACCTTGGTTGGAGCGTACAAACTTTTGGAGTTCGTAAGTGGTTACGCCACTTGCACCCATAACTTCAATGCGATCTGCACTAACATAAGTTACGGTACCTGCTTCCTTTGCAAGGATACATACGCCACTGTCGTGTGCTACGGTATATTCCATACCTGTACCTACGATAGGTGCTTCAGGACGGAGTAGTGGAACAGCTTGGCGTTGCATGTTTGAACCCATCAATGCACGGTTAGCGTCGTCGTTCTCAAGGAAGGGGATAAGAGATGTAGCTATGGATACCAATTGTTGTGGGGATACATCCATGTAGTCTACCTTTTCGCTACTGAACTCTTTGATAGCATCTCTGTAACGGCAGGTAACTCTCTTATTAACAAACTTGCCTTCTTCGGTGAGTGGCTCATTTGCTTGAGCAACGATATATTTATCTTCTTCGTCAGCAGCAAGATATTCAACGATATCGGTTACCTTTCCAGTTGCTTTGTCAACCTTACGGTAAGGAGCTTCGATAAAGCCATATTCGTTTACCTTTGCGTATGAAGAAAGGGATGTGATAAGACCAATGTTTTGACCTTCTGGAGTTTCGATTGGGCACATTCTACCATAGTGTGAGTGGTGAACGTCACGAACTTCAAAGCCAGCTCTTTCTCTGTTAAGACCACCAGGTCCAAGAGCAGAAAGCTTTCTCTTATGGGTTAGTTCAGCGATGGGGTTGGGCTGATCCATAAATT
Source organism: Clostridia bacterium (assembly GCA_017533505.1). GTDB lineage: Bacteria > Bacillota > Clostridia > Christensenellales > DTU072 > Stercoripulliclostridium_A. The sequence goes on from JAFXIB010000051.1 coordinate 17,421, forward strand.
GTGAAAGTTGTGATGAGCCAAAGAACTCTCTGATTGCGCTGGAAACGGGACGGATATTGATGAGTGAGCTTGGGGTAGCTTCTTCAATATCTTGAGCCATCATTCTTTCGCGGACAACTCTTTCAAGACGGGTCATACCAATACGGAATTGGTTTTGTAGAAGTTCACCAACACTTCTTACACGACGGTTTGAAAGGTGGTCGATATTATCTGGGGTATGGAAGCCACAACGAAGTTCCTTGTTGTAGAAACGCATGTTAACATTGTAGCTCATAGTTGCGATGATGTCGTCAATGGAGATATGCTTGAGTACCAAAGTATCCACATTTGCTTTGATACTTGCCTTGAGAGCTTCCATATCATCCTTGTAAGTGTCAAGCAATACCTTGAGGTTTGGATAGTAAACCTTTTCGGTAATACCAAGTTCTTGAGGATCGCAATCAACATATGCCTTGAGGTCAACGGTGTTGTTACCAACAACCTTAACTGCAGGAAGATTATCCATATCTTGGATGTTCTTTAGCCATACAGAGTTGATACCTGCGTTTTGGATTGCATCAGCTTGCTCGCGAGTTACGATATCCCCTGCCATTGCGATAACTTCGCCATCAGCAGTGATAACATCTTCTGCAAGAACATGATCTTCAATGCGGTTTGCAATTGAAAGATGCTTGTTGAATTTATATCTGCCAACCTTTGATAGGTCATAACGACGGGTATCAAAGAAGATGTTGGTCAAATGGCTGTCAACTGCATTGGGGGTGGGAACTTCACCTGGACGAAGCTTTCTGTAAACTTCAATTTTTGCAGTTTCAACGCTATTGATTTCGCCGTCCTTCTTGCAGGAGTTAGCGATCATTTCGTCGTTACCGAAGATTTCCAAGATTTCTTCAGAGGTGCCATAACCTAAAGCACGGAGAAGAAGGGTTGCACTAATCTTACGGGTACGGTCAACACGAACACTCAAAGTGTTTTGTGCATCTTGAATATATTCTAACCAAGCGCCACGAGATGGGATAACCGTGGTTTCATAACGAAGGATACCATTCTTGTCAGCAACACCCTTTGCAGTGTAAACACCAGGTGAACGAACAAGTTGTGATACAACAACACGCTCTGCTCCGTTGATGATGAATGTACCATTTTCGGTCATTCTTGGGAATTCGCCCATGAATACATCTGAATCGATAACCTTGCCGGTGTCCTTTACAGTAAGGCGTACCTTTACGCGCAAAGGCAATGTATAGGTAGCATCACGGTTTTTGGATTCCTTAACTGAATACTTGCTTTCCCCTTTTAAGCTATGCTCCAAGAAGGATAGCTCAATTTTGTTTGAGTAGTCAGTGATAGGAGAGAAGTCATCAAGAACTTCACGAATGCCTTGGTTGATGAAAGCATCGTAGGATTTCTTTTGAACTTCAATAAGATAGGGAATATCGATGATATCTTTGATTTTGCTAAAAGACCATCTTTCAACATTCCCGCGCTTGATTTTGTGGATTCTTTGAGACATCTTATACGCTCCTTGTAAAATATTTCTGGCAGATTGCCCTGTTTTTACAACACATCTTGACAACTTTTGAGCTTTTAACTTTTAAGCCGTCAGATTTTGGTTGTTTTTTGCCCAAAATACCTTATTTTCTACACCCAGTTTTACCTTCGGCGCATATAAATCCAGTATAATTGTGCATTTTATGATTTTACTACCCCTTCGGGCGCGCTGTCAAGCGTTTTAATATAAATAATTAAAATATTTTGCGCGCACATTTAGTCGCGCATATATACGCGTGAGCGCATCACGACGAAAGCAATGTAGCTTTCACTTGAAAATCTCTTACGCTTGTGTTATAATTTTTTTATGCGAGTAGATAAATATCTTAAACTATCAAGAATCATAAAAAGAAGAACTGTCGCAAACGATGCTTGCGATGCTGATCGCGTGCTTGTAAACGGAAAACCTGCCAAGCCTTCAAAAGAAATCAAAGTTGGCGACATCATCGGTGTTCGTTTTGGCGATAAGGAAGCCTATTTTAAGGTACTTGTTATCCCAACAGGCAATGTAGGAAAATCCGATGCCACTTCTCTATACGAGGTTGTCAATGAAATTTGACCTTATTATCGTAGCCGGTGGTACCGGAAGCCGTTCGGGAATGGATAAGCTTCATTTTACACTGCGTGATACTACGGTATTGGAGCGTACCGTAGGTGCTTTTTTGTGCTTTGAAAATATAGAAAAAATCGTTTTGGTTATGCGCCAAGATGACATGGATTTTGGCACTCAAATCAAGCAAAATCTTGGGGACAATCGTATTATTATCACCTATGGTGATACCACAAGAGCAAAGTCTGTTAAAAATGGACTTGCATTATGTACTTCCCCTGCTGTGCTTATCCACGATGGCGCACGCCCCTATGTAGATAGAGATACAATATCTCGCGTTATGCAATCAGTGGAAGAATATGGCTCTGGTGTACCAGCCCTACCTGTTGCTGATAGCATACGAAGGGTTAACAATAACAACATCATCGATGAATTTAGTCGCGATGAACTTTATAGTGTACAAACCCCTCAAGGCTTTATGCGTGATGAACTCATAAAAGCATATGAAAGTGGCGAAGACTATACTGACGAAAGTTTACTATACTCAAGATATATCAAACCTGCGCACATCGTAGAAGGTAGCGAGCGCAACCTAAAGTTGACCACCAAAGGCGATTTTACTTCATTAAACGCACGCGTAGGAATGGGATATGATTTACATAAGCTTGCTTTATTTAGAAAGTTTATGCTTGGTGGTGTTGAAATTTCATACGAGATGGGAGCCATTGCACACTCTGACGGCGACACCGTAATTCATGCCCTTATA
>JAFXIB010000008.1 GCA_017533505.1 Clostridia bacterium
ATCTGACATCATGTGATAAGCTTAACAACATATTACAACAACTCAACATCTAAAACGCGACATTTTAGCGAAATACTTTGAAAAACAATAAAACCCGTCGGGGCGCAGTACGCCAAGTACAGCAACCCCTCGGGTTTTTTCTTTTCCTTCGTCTTTCATCTAAACTGTCGCGTTTTATGAACTGAAGCATGTTGTTTTGAGCGTAGCAAAATATTAAATTTGCTAAAATTTATAAATCTATGTTTTTGTGCTAAAAAGATAAGTAGGAGATTAGCTTTTTGACAAAGCATAAATCATAATTACCAATTCAAACATAGTCAACATCAAAGTCATAGTTTCAAAAAAAGTCATAAAAAGTAATCTCCTTTTTCTTTTGGAAAGCACAAAAAGGGGATTTGTAAATTGGTGCCAGCTGGATAGCAAAATTAATATTTTGCAAGCTTCTTTTCTCTATCACTCATTTTCATAAATAAATAATATCTTGCGAATGCAAAATGCTTTCGCTTTTCGCATTTTCTATCTTTTCAAATCTTTCTTTTTGTTGTATAATGTATTAGCAAAGCATTTATGCTTGCTAAAATAAATTTACCTATGCTTTTTGCAAGGTGGACAAAGGATAAAATGGCAAAACTCTATTTTAAGTACGGAGCAATGGGTTGCTCCAAGTCAGCACAAGCACTCATAACCAAGTTTAATTATGAAGAAAGGGGCATGAAGGTACTTCTTTTGAAGCCCAGCATTGACACGCGTGATGGTGCAACTGCAGTTCGCTCACGCATTGGACTTGAGCAACAAGCTGTTACTGTTGCTGGCGATGTAAACCTTTATGATTTATATGTCAACAACTATCGAGATGCCGATGTTATCATTGTAGACGAGTGTCAATTTTTGGCACCCGACCAAGTTGATGACCTAAATCAAATAGTAATTGATTTTGATTTATCGGTATTGTGTTTTGGATTGGCAACTGACTTTTTGACACATTTGTTCCCAGGTAGCCGAAGGCTATTTGAGATTGCCGACTCTATTCAAGAAATCAAGTCTGTATGCAAGTGTGGTGGCAAGGCAACCATCAATGCTCGCCTTGACGACGAAGGTAATGTAGTATTCAGTGGCGACCAAGTATGTATTGGTGGCAACGAGAGATATATTGCGATGTGCAAAAAGTGTTGGCTCAAAGCAAAGCGCGAGCATGATGCAAAGCTCAAGGCATAGTTATACAAATATAAGTTATGGATAGACTAATTATTGGATTTTGTGGTGGAACAGGTAGTGGCAAGACTACTTTAGCAAATAGGGTAATTGAAGCTATTGGTGGCGATGGTGTACTTGTCAACATGGATTGTTATTATTCAGACAATCGACATTTACCATTTGAAGAGCGCGAAAGAATCAACTACGACCATCCATCGGCATTTGATACCGAACTTTTGATATCTCACCTAAAGGATTTGAAGGCTGGCAAGAGTATCATGCGCCCAAGCTATGATTTTAGCAACCATGCGCGCTCTGACGAACTTGTCCTTCTTGAAAGCGCAAAGGTAATTTTGGTAGAAGGCATATTACTTTTTGAAAACCAAGAGCTCATGGAGCTACTTGACATCAAGATATTTGTTGATGCTGATGCCGATGTTAGGGTGCTCCGTCGTATTGTAAGGGATGTACGCGATAGGGGGCGCAATTTAGAAGGTGTCATCAAGCAATATCTCACAACGGTCAAGCCCATGCACGAAGAGTTTGTTGAGCCATACAAAAGGAAAGCCGACATTATTGTACCGGTAGGTGGCTACAACGAAGTGGCATTTAGCGTAATAATGGATATGATAAAAAGGAAAATCGAAAAATAGGTGCAAAATGAGCTTGAGTATTAAGATTTCCGATGAAGTTAAAGAAGCGCTCGCAAGTGGCAAGCCAGTTGTAGCACTTGAGTCCACGATAATATCACATGGTATGCCATATCCTCAAAATGTTCAAACTGCCCTAAAGGTTGAGCAAGCAGTAAGGGATAGTGGTGCGGTCCCTGCAACCATTGCAATCATAAGTGGCGTGCCAACAATAGGATGCTCCAAGGAAGAAATCGAAGCATTGGGCAAAGCTGGGCTTACAGCAACCAAGGTATCCCGTAGGGATATTCCTGTGGTAGTTGCCAACAAGTTGATGGGCGCAACGACGGTAGCTGGCACAATGATACTTGCCGAGATGGCTGGCATCATGGTATTTGCAACCGGTGGAATTGGTGGCGTACATAGGGGAGCTGAAAAGACCATGGACATTTCAGCCGACCTTGACGAGCTATCCAAAACCGAAGTATGTGTAGTTTGTGCTGGCGCAAAAAGCATACTTGACTTAAACCTAACCATGGAGTATCTTGAAACAAAGGGTGTTGCAGTCATAGGCTATGGCACAAACGAGCTACCAGCATTCTTCACAAGAAAGAGTGGCATAAAAGTTTGTTACCGAATGGACAGCGCACTTGAAATCGCAAAGACCTTGAAGGCAAAAAGCGACATGGGGCTAACCGGTGGAATGTTGATTACAAATCCTATCCCCGAAGAGTATTCTATGGATGC
>JAFXIB010000052.1 GCA_017533505.1 Clostridia bacterium
ATGGGCTTGCCTATACGAGGTGCAGCAAGTCCTGGTACTTGATAGGTCCACACCTCATCATCTTTGATGATGGGGGCTTCATCCTTGACAGCCTCTTGGAAATCTACAACAGTTGCCGTAACTTGGTCGCTGACTGATGCTTCGGAGGTGGTTTGCTCATTTAGAATATCGTTCTTGTTTTCGTCCATATCCATCTCCTATCCAATGAATGTGCTGTGTACCTTTTCGCCAGCTTCCTCTGATTGTTTTGCAGTTACCTCTGCCCTTCTCTTGAGAACTTCCATAACGGCATTTTGCTTTTTGCTATCATAGTCCCAGAATAAATAAGGTATTGTCATCAGCAAGAACCCTACAAGGTCTATTGCAAGTGGTATAACTATGATTTTGATGCGTGAGTCATCAATAAACAATACATCCCAGTTGCTGTTAAATCCAAATTGAAGCAACATAAGTGGGATAATTAGGCTTATAAATGATGTTATTGGTCCGGTAAACCAACCAAATATGCCAGAAAAACTTTCCAATCTCTCGCCTGACAAATACATTTGATAGTCATTGATACGAACATTCATGTCATGTCCATATGATGTTGGAACAGTTTTTGTCATTTCCATCAAGAACAAAGCAATTATACAAATTGTACCACTTATAATAAGATGCTCGCCCAAGAATAGCACTGCACAAATGATTACAACATTTCCAATAGCTCTTGAAAGTTGATAAAATATCATCATCTGTTTGTATGAAAATCTCTTCATAAAGAAGGGTGTCAACAAGTCTGGTGGTGTACCAGCAAATGATACAAGTCCTACAATCAAAGCATAACTTAATCCACTCAACCTAAATGTATATAGGTATAGTACAGTGGTGAATGCAAGCATACCATTGCCGAGAGCATCTATCAAGCCTACAATGGTGCCTATCCATTTATATTTGTTAGCAAGTACGCCAAATATACCATCCCAGAATTTGATGTGTACCTTCTTTTCAATTGGTGGTTGAGGGATACGCTCGGTTACCCTATTTGCAAAAACCATCGTAAGTGTTGCAGATGTTATGAATAGCGCTGGAATAACAAATCTAAATACATTTATATCAGCCCATTCATACCGAAGCGCACCAATTATAATAGGAATTATAAATGCCAAAACAGAATGGAAAATATGTGAGAATTTTATGGGATAGCTTCTTACCTTGATTCTTTCATCCAAGTTGGGGCTTATGTTTTGAGTACATGTTTCCAAACAGTTGCCAAAACCAAATACATTATAAATAGCAAACATAAGGTTGGTAACCCATACGCGAGTTACAACATCAGGGATATTATAAATTGGCAACCAACCAATCAAAATAACGACTATACACTTTGGAATATAATCACAATAAAGGGAATACTTATACCTTCCGAACTTGGGAACAAGTATCTTGCGCCAGAAAATATTTCTTGCGCCTACCCAGCCTGAATATAAAATATGTGTTCCTAAAATCTTGAAAGCCGAGCTGGCATTTATGCCTTCCAAACCATTCATATAAGTTATAAATGTGCCCGACTGATTAAATAATTGAGATATATCGCCTATAATTAGTCCAAGACCTATGGCAATAAGAGAAATATATAAACCAAATAGCTTATATTCTGTCTTTTTGGGGAGATTTGCAAGATTATCACATACATACCACCATATCAACGACCAAATATAGTTGAGTGGCATGTTGATTATACCAATAATTGAGTATGTAAGATAAGGAAGCTTGTAATGATACATCATCAAGTAGCACCCAGCACCAAAGAAAATATATTCCAATGACTTTGATGCAGTATAATTGCTACCTACGGCAACAAATATATCTTTATATTCCTTATACGGCACATATTTGCCTTCGGGAGGTGTTGTCCAATGGGCTTTTATGTCAGCAAAGAGTGATTTAACTTTGCCAATAATCATTTCTTTTTTGCTCATCCCATACTCCTCATTAGTAATATAATAAGTTTATCATATTACTAAAGCTAATTCAAGATACATTTTTAATATATTTTTTGTTAAGTTATAATGTGATTAAAACTGAATATCATTTTATATGCTCAAAATTAAAATACACCCTGCTTTTTGGATATTTGCATTTATCATGGTGTTACAAGATAACTATATAACACTCCTTGCAACTCTATTATGTGTAGCCATTCATGAATGGGCACACTCTAAAGTTGCCTACAACGAAGGATACTATCTTGATACTTTGAACTTGATGCCATTTGGTGCAATGTTATCAGGAAATGATAATTTTAGCAAAAAAGAAGGTGTAAAAATTGCTTTTGCTGGACCATTGGTGAACTTTTTAACATGTATAATGTTACTTGCTCTTTGGTGGGTGATGCCACCTGCATACAATTACACAAAAGTGATATTTGATGCGTCATTGAGTTTAGGCTTTTTTAATCTGTTACCTATATTCCCGCTTGATGGCGCAAGAATACTGATTGCAATATCAAACAACAAACACAAATCAATCAAAATACTAAAAAATTTAGGGGTAGTTGTAAGCAGTCTTTTGGGTATATTGTTTTTAGCAAGCTTCTTCTATAAAGCAAACCTATCCCTTGGCATTATTGCAGCAACAATTTATATATCAAGCATAGGTGGTAGTGAAAATGAAAGTTATAAACACATATATGAAAGCTGTTTTTTGCATAAAAAAATTGATGTACCTATTGAAAAACAAACAATTATTGTACATCAAAACCTTAAATTAGTTAGATTAATAAAACAGCTAAAACCAAACAAAGATATTTGCTTTGAAGTGGTAGATGATAGTTACAAGACTATTTGTATTTTGACAGAAAAGGATTTGCTAAAACTATCATCCAAACACAATTTACAAATGACACTTAAAGCACTTTTATCTCCTTAAATCTGCTATATTTTAGGTTTATCGAAAACTCCTGTGTTGCACCATTATCAATAAATAGGCTCTTGAAGTCCTCATTTTGGTATATGAAATAGCTTTTTAGCACCCTTTCTATATCATTGATTAGCATCTTTTCGACAGCTTCAGATGGTCGGGTTTCTTGACCCAATGACTTATTGAGTCGCTCATAAGCTACACTGCCTTGTTTTTCCTTTTTCATCCAAACAATCTCCCCAATATCCCTTTTGATTTTACTCGTTTATTTATCATTACACCATTGATAAGGTTTTCCTTTAGTTCATAATAAGCTTGCTTTGCTTTGTCACGCGTTTTGCCTTCTATAAGCGAATATATCCCTATCTTATCACTTTCGGGAATAACTCCATACAAAGGACATCGAAGTAAATCTGCAATACTCTCTGCATCAAGTATTTCTCCCTTATCAACCAAGTCCTGTCTTAACCTATTGACAACTATACCTATTCCTCGCATAGAATATGTAGATAGCGTTGCAATCGCCCTATCTGCATCCTTTATCGCGCTTATATGTGGCGTTGTAACTATGATTGCTTGCTGGGCTGACTGCGCACAACGATGAAAACCATATTCTATTCCAGCTGGTGCATCTATAAATATATAGTCTGCTTGCGTAGATAACTCATCCACTATTCGCCTGAACATCGGCGTTTTTAATCGTTCAGAAACATTGACCTTTGCAGATGGTAATAACTTCAAATTCTTGCAATCATCAAAGGTAATCAATGCTTGGTTAAGTTTTGCTTTGCCTTCCAATACATCAACTATGTCATAACATACTTTGTCTTCCACTCCGAGCGTAACATCCAAATTGTTAAGACCGATATCTCCATCTACCAATATAACTTTATATCCATCTTTTGCATAAGCTAAACCAAGATTAGCACATACTGTTGTTTTGCCGACACCACCCTTTCCTGATGCCACAAGATAAATTTTTGCCATAAAAAACCTCTCTTCATACTAACGCACAAAGAGAGGCGAATTATAAAATAATTTAAGGCTTATTACATATTTTTGAGTTCTTCAATACGCTCAAGGAGTTTAGCTTTCTTTTCGCTGTTTGCTTGTAGCTTTGCCTTTTCGTTTTCAATGAGTTGCTTTGGTGCCTTTGCTACAAAGCCAGGATTGTTGAGCATTCCTTCGCTACGCTTGATTTCGCCTTCCATAACCTTGAGTTCTTTTGACAATCTTTGCATTTCCTTTTCAACATCAACGAGCTCGCCAAGTGGAATGTATACTTCAGACTCGCTTGCAACTATAGAAACACTCTTTTCGGTTACATCAGCTTTGGTTGCAACGAAGTTAACTGCCTCAACATTAGCAAGCTTCATAATATAAGATGCATTTTTTTCAATGTACTTTTGGTCAGCAGTTACAATATAAAGGTTGAGCTTCTTTGATACTGGAACATCCATTTCGGAACGAAGGTTACGAACCGAACGAATGATTTCCTTGATGGACTCAAACTTTTCGTAATCATCTACAAAGTTGTGCTTCTTGCTATATGAAGGATACTCTGCAAGCATGATTGTTGAGGTTTCGCCACACTCCTTCCAAATACGCTCGGTGATGAAAGGTGTGAATGGATGCATGAGCTTTAGAATTTGCTTTAAGACATAAGTGAGAACTGCAAGAGTTTCGCACTTTGCCTTTTCGTTATCAGCATATAGAGCTGGCTTTGTAAGCTCAATATACCAGTCACAGAAGTCTGACCAAATGAAATCATATAAAGCAGCATTTGCCATACCAAGCTCATATTTCTTGAGATAGGTGTTAACTTCTCTAGTTACTTTGTTGAGTTTATATAGTATCCACTTGTCAGCTGGAGTGTATCTGAAGCTACCAATCTTTGGCAATACTTTGCCTTCACTATTCATAAGAACAAAGCGTGATGCATTCCATAGCTTGTTGAGGAAGTTACGAGCTGGCTCAATCTTATCTTCGGAAAATCTAATATCACTGCCAGGAGCAACACCTGTGGTTAGTGAGAAACGAAGTGCATCTGCGCCATACTTGTCAATTAGCTCAAGTGGGTCAATACCATTGCCGAGTGACTTGGACATCTTTCTGCCCTTTGCATCTCTAACAATACCGTGGATAAGAACTTCTGGGAATGGAATTTGTCCCATATGTTCCAAGCCAGAGAAAATCATTCTTGCTACCCAGAAGAAGATAATATCGTATGCTGTAACTAATACATTGGTGGGATAGAAGTAGTTGAGATCTTCTGTGTTGTCTGGATATCCCAATGTTGAGAAGGGCCATAGTGCTGAACTGAACCATGTGTCAAGTACATCTTCGTCTTGATGAATATCCTTGCATCCACACTTTGGACAGCATGTTGGATCTTCCTTTTCTACAATAACTTCGCCACACTCTGGACAATACCATGCAGGAATTC
>JAFXIB010000053.1 GCA_017533505.1 Clostridia bacterium
CGGTAGATTGGAGCTTGATTTTGAGCCCGTAATTGACCGTTACGCACCCGTTGACCTAAAAGTAATGTGCATGATACCACACCAAGTTTTCGGCTGGTTTAGTGGCAAATGCATCCTTGACGACGGCACAGTCATCAAGCTCGACAAGGTTATGGGCTTTGCAGAAAAAGTACACAACAAATGGTAATCAACCCATAAAAATAAAGGAGCACTTAAAGTGCTCCTTTTTTATTATCAAAATTAATTATGCATCAAGCTCTTCGCTTTCTTGTTGGATGTCGTTTTGTTCTTCTGCTACCTTTTTATCCTTTTGGAAAATGGATTTTACCTTGCCAAAAATGTCGTTAGCGCCACTCTTTACGACTTCTATAGTTTCCCCTGCCTTTTCCTTGACAAGCTCCACCTTTTCGGTCGCAAATGCCCTTGTGTTGCCTACCCACTCAAAATCCTTCTTTATACTGGTTGTAAATAACTCAATGAGATAATCAACAAGCACTTGTATAATTTCAACAATAACATTTACTATCCACATAATGATAAGCAATGTGGTAAGTACAATTGATATGGGAGAAACCATACTTGCTGCAATAAACATACCATATAGGGTTACGCCCAAAGAGTATGTGTTGACCAATATCTTGCCAGCTTTGAGAAGATTTTTTGTCTTACGCAGTCTTCTTTTGTTGCGCCTTCTTTGCTTTCTGCTTTGCTCGCCTGCACTAAATACAATGGTACATACCAAAACTGCAATGGTGATTGGTAGCAATATTGCATTTGCAATAAAATTGCCAAGACCAAAAATCAATGCAAGGGTTAGGTATATTATCATCAAACCATGGGTGCCATAACTGGAAACCCATTTGATAAATCCAATATATCTCTTTAGTTTTGCAACAGCTTCTCTTGTGTTATCAAACATAATTTCCCCTTTGTGCTATGCTACTACTCAATGGTAAGCATACTTTGAGCATCGCCTTGTGCTTCCGGAATTTCCAAGCCCTCCGTCTTATCCAACTTCTTTTGGATGGTTTCGGTGCGCTTTTGGGCATTTTCCAATGTGCTTTGTACCCTTTGTACTTGTTCTTGTGCCTTTTGAATATCTGCAACAAAAATGTTGAAGGACTTTCTGAATGTCGTCAAAATGTCGTATACTTGACGGCTGTCCTTTTGGATTTTGAGTGTTCTAAATCCCAAACGCAAGCTGTTTAGGAACGCTGTAATATTGCTTGGACCAGCAATCATTACACGATAATCCTTTTGGATTTGCTCTGCTAAACCATCAATGGAAAGCACTTCGGCATACAAGCTTTCCACAGGCAAGAACATAACAGCAAAATCGGTGGTTTGTGGTGGGTTGATATACTTGTCCTTGATGCTGACAGCTTCGTGCTTGATGCGAGCAGCAAGAGCCTTTTTGGCTATGTTGTACTCTTCAATCTTGCCTTCTGCGACAGCTTCCTTCATGCGCATAAAGTCGGTTACTGGGAATTTGGAGTCGATGGGTAGATATACCTTGTCATCCTTGGTGCCAGGTAGAATGATAGCAAAGTCTACCATTTTGTCTTCGGCTACGCGTCTGCCCATCTTGGATTGTCTTTCGTACTGTGATGGGATTAGGATATCTTGGAGTATGCTCTCAAGACTCAATTCGCCCCAGTTACCACGCGTCTTGGTGTTGGAAAGCATCTTGGTGAGTTCGTTGAGCCCTGTATCCAAAGTTTTTAGCTCGCCAAGGTTCTTGTATACCTTGTCAAGGGAGTCCGAAACATTTTTGAAGGATACCTGAAGTCTTTCGTCCAGCGTCTTTGTCAACTTTTCGTCAACGGTACCTCTTATCTTGTCAAGTTGGGTGTTGTTGTCCTCTCTGACCTTGTTGAGAGCTTCGCTCAACTCCACCTTCATTTCCTTGAGTCCACTTTGAAGCTCGTCCTTCATTTCCTTTAGGCGAACTTCGTTGGAGCGAGAAAGCTCTTTTACTCCACCCACTACTTGCTCATTTGTTGCGCTTACGCCACTCATAAGCGCTTTAGTTGTTGCATCGTTGGTCATCATAAAGCTTTCCTTGATGTTCTTTGATGCGCCATCAAGTGTTGCCCCTATTTTGTTTTCTAACTCGCGTGTATCAAAAACAACTTCCTGCTTTTTGCTCTTTTTGACAGCAAGAAGTATGGCTACATTGACAAGTAGCAACAAAGCAACAACTACTAATACGATGATGAGTAAAGTTTCAGACATATCCTTAATATTACGCGCGCGTAAAAAATACGCACAAAAAACTATTTCAGCGCTCACGCGTATGCGTAAGCGCTGAATACAAATAACTTCAAACTACTTTCTTCTGCCACGATAGTAAACAGCGTGTGTATCTCCCACTCTTTCTTCAGGGCGTGCAGGGTTGGATGGTGGTGGTGCATTGCCCTTTGGAATGCGTGTGATACCTCTGCGTTGCAATGAGTTCTTGTGGTCACGGTTGTAAGCACGCAAGAACTTGCGTCTTCTGAGTGCTACAAGGAGCATCAATACAACAAATACTGCAAACATTGCTATTACTGCAAATGTGATGTATGTGAGTAGCTTTGCATCGATTTCAATGCCACCTACGGAACCATAAATGGTTTCGGGGTCCTCTCTTACAACTACATTGGCTGTTGTTGCAAGAACATAGGTATCAAGGGTGGTTGAGCTGAAGTATACGCTCTTACCATCACGGGCGCGCATTACGCCTGTTACAGGGCTCATGGTTCCATCGGTAGAAAGTCTGTATACTGCAAAGTATACATATTGAGTATAGTCGATTTCGCCTTCGTTTGGTATGGGCAATGTGATGGTGATTTCGCCAGTATCATATTGTGAGCCATAACCGGTCAAACCAAGCTTGTTGATGGAGATAATCTTGCGTGGGTTACCTTCGGTAACGGTTTCGTACAAGGTCTTTTGAGCATTCTTGAATAGCTCTGTGCTTTCTTGGTAGGAAACAACCTCAAGCATTACGCCAATGCTTTCACCTACAAGGTGGTCGCCATCAATAGAGATGCCAGTATCTTCGTCTTGGAGTAGATATACTTCACAAATTCTCTTTAGCTCTACGAGCTTGGTATATAAGGTTGACTTGAATACTGCCTTTTGGTCGTTGGAAAGTGATTGATATGCGTTGTATACGCGAATTACATTTTGATAGTCGCCTTCTTCAACGATGTTGGTTGCAGGTAGTGCAACAACTTCCTTTTGGAGATTTCTTACAACGGTCATATGTGCATCAAGCTTGTTATACTCGGTTACAAGCTTTGCATATTGGGTTGCATATCCTTCCTTAATCTTGTCTTGTTGCCACTTGGGATATACGATAAGTGGGTCTTCGGAGATGAAGTAAGCAAGATATTTTTCCATTTCTGGATAGTCACTGATTAAGTCAAAGGTTTGTCTTTGGTCAATTAGTGTTAGGTATGCTTGATAGTCGGCAATTTCCTTTTCAAGTGTAGCAAGTCTATCCCAAAGTCTGCCAATCAATGTTGCAAAGTATTGTGAACGAGAGTCGGTCAAATGAGCCTTTGCATCATTGTATGATGCTTCAAATTCGCTGAGCAATGCGATATGAGAGTCGTTGAGCTCAATGGTATTTACGGTTAAATCAAAGATTGTCATGTAGAATGTAAGCTCTGCTTTGTTGCCAGCAAGGTCTTCTACAACGATATGAACATAACCACCATTGGAGTTATCAACCGTGTTGGTTGCAATGATGTGACCATTGGAAAGTGGGAAGTTGTTATACTTTGCGCTCTTTAGGTTTGCTTCTTCGTATGTAACAACTTGGTCAATATAGTAGCGATAAGGATTGCGTGGGTCATCAACATTGTTAACAATAGGTCCTGCGTTGATGATAGGTGCAATGTTATCGATGTTAACTTGGAATGTCTTGGTTACCTTTACACCTGCGCCAGAAGTTGCAATAACGGTGATAGAGGTGATTTCCTTGTAGCTCTTTGGTGAGTTATCATTCCAGTTTGCGCTACCCTTGTTTGGCTCAAGGAGTTCATATGTTACACCTGAAACAGATGCAACACTTGGTACCTTTGATACCAATACTTCGTCAGCATTTGTCCAGTCGCCAGAAACAATCTTACCTGTGGTAATGCCACCCTTCTTGATTTCGCCCATGAGTTCAAACTCTGGAGCAACTTTGTCAATCTTGAATGTTAGCTCGCGCTCATAAGTCTTTAGGTTTGCGCTTGCGATTGCTCTAACCAAAACCTTAACCTCGCCATTACCACTAAAGTCAACGATGTTATCGGTGCTAAAGCGTGTGCCAGCAAACTTTTCGTAGTTGCCTACACCCACTACTTTGTAGGTATATTCAACACCACCAGGGTTGTAGCCAACTGGGATAATCTTGACATTGATAGCTTCGCTAAACCATCTTGATGCAAGGTCAGTTTCGGTTATAACAGGCATTGATGCAGAGCTCAAGCTTACATCAAACTCTGGTTCTTCGTTGTCAATTCTGATGATTACACTATTGATAACTTCATATTCGGAGCCACTCAAGTTGGTAATCTTAAATCTTGCAGTTTGCTTTAAGTTGCCAACAATGGTGAAGTCTTCACCAATTGAGCCACCTTCTGCTGGTGGTACAAATGCTATCCTTTGGAAGTTGGTGCCACTTACTGGAACCAAAGTTTCGGATACCTTCATCCATTCGCTACCATCAAGTGAGTACCAAATGTAAACACCTGTTGATGATGTAATCTTAAATTGAATTTCTGCTCTATTTGTCCAGTTGAATTCAAGAACACCCTCTTGTGCTCCAATTGAGCCACCAGAAACGATTTCTGCTGTTGGTGCGCTTTCTTCAATTTGGATATATACTTTGTAAGCTACGCTTCTATGCAAACCATTGTCTGCATATAGCCAGTAGTATGAGCCATTTGCAAGGGTAACTTCGCCATTTAGACGGCTCCAAGTGTTTTCATCAATGTTGCTTGATGTGTCAGATAGACCGGTTGAAAGACGATAGAAATAGGTTATTGGTGCCTTTTGTCCAAAGATACCTTCTGTTCCAGTAGGAATGTACTTGATTGCTTGATTAGAATATAGTACATAGTAGTTTTGGGTGGAATCATAAACCTTTTCGCCTGCCTTTTGGCTGATAGCATAAAGTGGATTTGGAGTAGATGTATCCAACTTTACGATGTAGCTCAAGCTTCTGCTACTATGACCTGCTTCATTCAAAGCACGGAAGTAAATGGTACCATTGAAGCTTGCATAAGACTCATCACTTTGAGTGCTATCAAGACGCTCTTCGTCGTTTACATAGTTCTTTACACCCTTGAATGTGAAGCTAACCTTGTTATCACTGCCGATTGCTTCATCAATATCAGTCCATTCGCCATCAAGGTTGAGTCTATATTGATACTTTGCAATCTTGATACCTTCGGTTGCATTTTGATGTAGTCCAAGGCTAAATTGTGGTGCGATGCCTACCCATTGGTCTGCTGCGCCTAAACCACTATAATTTACTTCGATATCAAAGTCGCGAACATCGTATTGGATGCTGATGTACTTAACTTCACTTTGTGAAACATTGCCGTTGGTGTCCATTGCCATACTGCGTAGCATGAATGCATAGTTGACAAAGCCATTGCCACCTTCCTCGGGCATCTTAATTACCATACTGAAAGCATCTTGACCTTCTTGTGGTACATATAGGGTATAATCGGATTCACTCAAGTTGGGCTCGGTGCCAGTATACTCTGCATAGTAGAATACAAAGTGACCTTGATGGTTGGTTTCAAAGCTTACCAAAAGGTCATTTGCCACCATAACATCTTTGGTGCCGATGTTTTCCTTGATAATAGCGCCTGACTTATCAATGGTAGAAACTATGATTTCGTCAAGAACGATTGCGCTAACATCAATGTTAACGGTGCAAGAAATGGTGGTTTGTCTGCCTGCGCCACTTACCAAACGGAAACTATATACGCCACTCTCTGCAACAATCTTGGTGAATGCACCATTTGCCATTGTCATGGGGGTGAGAGATGGGTTTTCGCCAATCATAGGATAGCAGTTAACACCAGAAATAAGTGCTTGGGGAGTGATTGTGATGAGAACTTCACCAGCTGACCACTCGCTTTCTGCTATAACGATATCGGTACCGTTGATGGTAGAAACAACTTCTGCACTTGGGTTGGTTAGGTCAAGCTTGAGTTGGGTGGTACGGAGAGCAAGCTCGTTGCCATTTTCGTCAAGCATGGGATTGCCACTTTCGTCAGTATTGTAGTCTACCCTATTGTTTGCCTTGTCAAGAACATAGAATGTATAACTGCTTTCGTTAAGATTGGTATCAATCTTTGCATTATACTTGATATATCCTTGTGGTGCGCCTGATACAACTGTCAAAGGAAGAACTTTGTCTGTTGATGTGTCGCCTGTTACAAGACCATGGATTTCATATTCGTTTTCAATACCAAGAATTTGTGGTACTGTGAAGTAAACATTTACTTCATCTTTTAGCCAACCAGCACCATTTGGATGTAGTTCTTCTACTTCCATAAGGGTGTAGTAGTTGCTGTCAAGAACTGATGCTGTAAATGTATAAATATCTTCGTAGCCAGAGTCGGAAACAATCTTGAAATAGTATGTCTTATCAACTATTTGCTCTGTGTCCGTGTTGTTTTGACGGAGCTGATTGTTGTTGTTTATGGTTTCAAGCTTTTTGTACTCTACACCATCAAAGCTATAGAAATATTGGATATTGTTGCCGATTTGTTGGCTTGCTTGGTTTTTGTTTGTTACGGTAAATGTGATGGAGTCACTTGCATAGCCTACACGATAGCCACTATTTGGAGCAGTACCCATTGTACGGATTTCTGCGCCCTTGCCATCAACAGCATTAACAGCTATGTCGGGACGAGTGGTATCAATGCGAGCTTGAGTTGCTGGAGCAGTATATGTTACATTTGCGCCTGATGATGCACTAAATGTAACAGATGTGATGCCTTCTTGAGAAACTACATATGTAAGCTCGTCGCCTTGTGCTTGGATGGGGCCACTTTGAACATCGCCACCAGTTGTGTATGCACTATAATAATAGGTTGCGCCTGATGCATTGCCATCACCGTCGGGTGTGATAACATATGTGATATCGTCACTTGCCCATGAGCCTTCTGCATAGTCGATAACCTTACCACCAAAGGTGGTAGTTGCTTTTACTGTAAATCTTGGTTCTTCGCCATCGTAGTACACATTGAGGTCTGCTGTGTCGTAAACATAATGTGTGTCGGGGTCAGCAAAGGAAGTTGAGTATACTGTGATTTTTCCTTCGTAAGAAACGATGCCACTTTCGGGGTCTGGAATTTTTGCTTCGCCTTGATAGGTAGATACGCCACCCTCTTCTGAAAGAGCTACCTTTTGGAACTTGACGGGTTCGTATCCCTCAAGTTGATAGTAGAAGTTAGCGTTATCATATTCGCCATCACCGTTGGTAACGGTCAAGGTAATTGGAGATGAAACCCATACCTTTTCGGATGAAGTTAGGTCGTAAGCAGTTTGCATTCCGCCAATTTGGCATGTTGCAGAGAGTGAATCGATTTTGTATGCTGCATCTGAAGCATTGTTGTCGATGCAAACTTCTACAACTTGGTCATGATAGTAATAAGAAACACCTGTTTCTTCTACACCTGGTACAGGAAGTGCACCACTACGGAAGAACATGTATTTGTGATAAATACCACCATTTACAGCTGCGATGTCTGGAACAATGTCTGCAAGGTAAAGGGTACCAACACCATTTGAAGGATTGTAGGGTGGATTGTTTGAGCTGTCATCTTGGTCAAACATAACCCAGTTGTCAACTTCATCGATGTTGGAGCTATCTGCTACACCATACCAGAAAATCTTTTCTCCCAAAAGGTTTTGGTTGTTGAATGTCAAACTAAAGGTAGGGTAAACATTGTCGGTAACGCGAATGTAAGTTCCTGAAAGGAAACCCTCTCCTGTGTTAATCTCAAAACCGTAATCTTCTTCTGAGAGTGCAGCTTTAGCGCTGATGCCCATAGCTTGCGTAATAGCAAAGCTAAAAGCAAACAACATCAGTACTAAAACCAAAGAAATCTTAAGAATTGTGTGCTTTTTAGAGAAAATGGTCTTTTCCATCATAACCTCTCGTGTTTTCACAGTATACGCATTGATAATAGCATAATATATAATAAAATCGCAAGCGCGCGCGCAAAGTTTTACTTAAATTATACGCGCAAGGCGATGCGCGTGCGTTATAATATGCGCACTGGCGCGCTTAAACACGCGTATCCTATCACGCTTGAGTGCGCGCACTTGTGTGAGAAAATCATATTATATTGCATGCCCACAAGCGCCACAAGCACAAAAACTTGCTACAAAAAACCTACTCTCTTAAAAAATCTTAAAAATTTTTAAAATTTTTTTGAAAAAGGGTTTACAAATATATCGGTTGTAAATATAATGTATCCGTCTTGGATAACATAACCAGACAATCAAAGGAGATAATATGGCAAAATTCAAAAAATGTCCACGCTGTGAACTCAACTATATTCCAATCGAAGAAGAATATTGTGCTCTTTGTAAAGAAGAACTCAAAGGCGTTGTTGTTGAAGATATAGAAGAAGACGATGAAGAAGAAGGTCTTTGTCCTCGTTGCAGAACAAACTATGTAAACGACGGCGAAAAGTATTGTGAGCGTTGCTTGCAAGAAATGGAAGCTGAAAAGGAAAAAGGCTCACACGACGACTACTGGGAAGAAGAAGATGACCAAACCGACGATGTTGATGACTACATCGACGATATGCTTGATGACGCAGACCTCGAAAGTCTTGGCGAGCTTGCTGACGAAGAATTCGACGACGACTACGATGACGATGAAGACGCAGAGCCCGATTACTTCGAAGAAGATGATGACTTCGAAACCGTTTCCCCAGACGATTACGACGATGAGGATGAGGAAGAAGAGGGAGACGACTACGATTATTAATACAAAAAATAAAGAGCCTTCAAAAGGCTCTTTTTTATCCCCTATCACTTAAAAAAAGTCCCGACAATTTGTCGGGACTTTCTGTTTTGTATTAGCAATTATTTTTCTTCGGTTTCTGCTTGGAGCATTGCATAGTTATCTTCTGCGCTGAACTTGCCAAGCTTGGTTGCGATAAGGCTGTTAGCACTTCTATCGATAACCTTTGTTAGGTCAAGATAGTATGCGTTGTTCTTAACATCAGAATTGAAGAAGTAGATGCAGTTGCCCACCATATCAGGACCTTGCCAATCTGCGCTGAATGCTGTGTTGAACATGGTTTTAGCAGAGCTAATAGCTATGCTGTAAGCATTATCAACCTTGTCAAGAACTTTGATTTCGTATACAACCTTGTTTGATAGGTAAGTTGCGTAAACTGCATTATCCTTGGTTGCAACATTCATAAGTGTTGCACTTGATGCCTTGATAACAACATCACTTACCCATGCGCCGTTTTCTACACGAAGGAAGTCGATGGAGTCAGAGTCAGTTGCAAGAACATTGTTGCTGTCCAAGAACTTGTATGCTGTGTAGTTAACACCAGAAGTCATACGAACTTCGTTTGCTTCGCTGAAGCTATAGCTTGCATCAAAGTCATAGTAGTAGTCGCCCTTTGATGTGGTGTTAGCGCCACTATCGGTCTTGGAGTAAACAAGTCTTACTTTGTCGCCAACCTTTTGTGCGTCAAGAATTGTCAATGTATAGCCATTGGGGTGTGCAAGGTTGGTGTATGAGGTCTTGCCGTCAATGAGCTTTTTGGTTTCGCCATTTGCATAAACCCAAATTTCGTTGTTGGTGTTAGAGCTGTTTTCTGCTCTCTTTACAAAGAAGATACCACCATTGTCTGCATCAAGATTGTCGTATGTGAGCATTGCTGAACTGATTTCTTCAACAACAGTTTCGTCCTTGATTTTCTTTGCGTTTAGGTCGAGTGCGTGTAGGTTGTACTCTGCATCAAGATATACCAAGCTACCACCAGCAATACGGAAGTTGGTTGTGTAATCTTCCAATTTTACCAAAACTTGGGTATCCGTTCCATCAAGTTTGGTACGCATAATCCACATGTTTGATGTTTTTGCTTGACCATCAGAACCCTTTTCTACAGAAGGAGATGTGTAGTAGAGATAGTCGCCATAAACGGTTAGGCCAACTTCTTTGTTGGTGTTGTAAACATTCTTTGGAACGATGGTTACAAGAGTGCCTGCCTTGGGTGCGCCTTCTTCGAGCTCAACTCTCATGATAGCGCCTTTTACTGCTTGACCAAATGCGTTTTCGCCAGTTACATCAGCATAGCCGTTGATGAAGTATAGATACTTGCCTACTCTAACAGCAAGGCCACCATTTGATTGAACGGTTGCATCACTCAAATCGGTTGCTACTGCATCTTGCTTGTAGTTTTCGTTACAAGCAACAAGGGTGAACATCATTGCAACAGCAATAACTGCTGAAATAATTATAGTTGCTAATTTTTTCTTCATATATACTCCGAAAAGTTTAATATTTAGTAGATAACTTGTTTATTATATATTATAATAACCGTTTTTGCAAGGATTTTTGCTATTTTAATCGTCACTTACAAGACTTACTACGCTGTCATAGACAAAACTGGGCTTGATGCCACTTGCTGAAAGCATTTCTTTTGTAGTCTCGCCAGACAAAACAAGCACAGATTGATAGCCATTGTTGATGCCAAACAAAATATCGGTGTACAAACGGTCGCCAATCATAACAATCCTTTCCTTTGGAATGTCAAACAAGTGGCCGATGATTTCTGCCATTGGAGAATAAGGCTTGCCACAAATTACACTTGGAGCTCTACCACAACTACACTCAAAGAGTGCCATCATTGCGCCAACATCGGGCATATCTCCAATATCAGATGGGCACACTGTGTCGGGGTGGGTTGCAATAAACTCCCTACCCTTTTCAAGAAGGATGTTTGCCTTCCAGAGCTTTTCGTAATTCAAAGTGGTATCAAAAGCAAGCAAAACGATGTCAGCATCTTCGCTGATTGGTACGCCTTCTTCTTCAAGAGTTTGAACAAATGTGGGAGTGCCAATGGGATAAACACTCTTTGATGGACGGCGTGTGTGCAAAAATTGTACTGCTGCCATGGTGCTTGTAACAATTTGCCATAGGTCAACAGGATATCCCATAGATGAAATCTTCTTTACATACTCTCTTTTGTCTTTTGAAGAGTTATTGGTAAGAAAGCAAACCTTTTTGCCCATTGCTGTCAGCTTTTTGAGGGTGTCAATAGCTCCTTCAATAGGCTTATCGCCAAGATAAATGGTTCCGTCAAGGTCAAACAAGAACAAATCGGCATCAATGTTTACTCTCATATTTCTCCTTCTCACCGGCTGTCTATGAGTGCATCTATGTAGCCACACTCAACAAGCTCAACCAGCATACTCGTTTTTGGCACCTTGCAAGAGGCAAGCAATATGTTTGTGAGAAGAAGCTCAAAGTCCAGATTTACCCTGCCACCTTCCAACCAAAACCTATCAAGATATCCCTTAAGCTCCCCTTCTGTTGGTGCAAGCTCATCAATCAAGCTAAAATTGTAGGTCAAATCTTTGGCAACGACTGTGGAGGTTGATATTTCTAACCCCATTTCTTCGCATAACATACGCACGCGTACAAGGTCCATATAGGGTAGTATAGCGCAAAAATCGCATTTTGTAAATAGTCTAATACTATATAAAAGTGAAAATATGCTATAAAAGCGTGCGTGCGTGAGATTGTCGCCACACCGTAAAAAGGCAAATTTCTCCACCATTGCAACAAAAGGCGCGCCACCAATGAGAGCAAGTGTCTCTTTGATGGTATCAAACATTTCTTCGTACCCGACAAAAGAAGCAAGTAGTTTTTTGAGTTTTATAATCCCATTGTAAGCTGCCTTTGCTCGCTCGTTTCGGAGCCCAGTGCCAACTATACCAATAGCTTCGAGCATAACGCCAAGAGCAAGAGTTGTCAGCTCTGCTTGGATATGGAAGTCGTTTTTATTTGTGTCAACAAATACTGCATTTGGGTAACTATATTCCATTATTTGGAAATCGTTTATACCAATTTTCTGCACTGATGAAAGTGGAACATCTCTGCTCAAAACTATGTATGGCAAGGAAAGTTTTTTTGCAATATCCACCTCTTCGGAGCCACCTATTGCTATCAAAAATCGTGCCCTTTCGTCCATGCCTTTTTCGTCATACATATAGACTTTGTTGCCTTGTTTTTCAAGGGCATATTTAAGCGACTCGTTGCTACCAACCATTCCAACAGCGACACGAGGATAGTGAGATAAAATATAGAGTGCTGTGTCTTGCTCTGCTACCGAACTAAAATATACTTCCACCCCTTTATCTTAAAATCATTTATTACGCGCATTATGTGTTATTTTGTTCTTTTATGCGCGCTTTTGCCTTGCTTGTTACAATCACTTCCAAAAGATTATATAAGAAAGCAAATATCGGTACTCCCAAAATGAAGCCCCAAAATCCAAATAGCCCACCACCAACTATAACTGCAAATAGCACCATAAAGGTGCTTAACCCAAGATATTTTCCCACTATAAGTGGGTAGGTCGTAACCTGCTCCACTTGTTGAATGATAAGCATTATAATAATAAACACTATGACCTTTTCGGGCGCATTTGTAAAAATTATCATAGCTCCTATCCCACCACCAACATATCCACCTATGGTGGGTATTAAGTTAAATAACCCCACTACAACTGCTACAAGTAAGGCATATGGTATTTTGAATA
Source organism: Clostridia bacterium (assembly GCA_017533505.1). Lineage (GTDB taxonomy): Bacteria > Bacillota > Clostridia > Christensenellales > DTU072 > Stercoripulliclostridium_A. The sequence goes on from JAFXIB010000053.1 coordinate 12,801, forward strand.
TCAAAAACACCACATAGCAAACTATGGAAAATATCACAGCTTCCAACACCGAACCACCCAAGTATCTTGAAAACTTTTCGACAAGCGCAGTTAGTGTCCCTTTTATAAAATCTCTGTCCTTTTCACCCATGACAGCCTCCCCTATCTTGCCAAGTAGCTTTGATGTGCTACTGCCATTTGCAAGCATCGTAATGCCCAGCATAAGTCCCAAAAATCCATTGACAATACCCTTTAGGGTATTCCCTACCATATTTATCATATTGGGTATAAGACTATCCAATGCTTCGGCGCCCTTCGTGAGCGCCTTTTTAAGCCATTCTTCCGTCTTTTCGCTCAACCTCAACTTCTCACCTATGCCACCAGATAAAAACCATTCTAACCCCTTTTTGAGAGCCTCAAGGCTTTTTGCGAGCTCTGGCACAATCAAGTAGCCAATTAGCACTATTGCACCCACCGATACTATGAGAGTGATACCAAGCGACAATGGGCGCTTGACCTTATCAAACCTTTTTGAACTAAATAAGGTTTTCTCCAAAAATGATACGGGCGCTTTGAATAGTAGAGCAAAAAACACTCCCAAAAACACAGGAGCAAACGCATCTCTTACAACCGCCAAGATCCCCTTTGTGGACTCAAAGCCAAGCGCAAACAGTATCATAACCACTATCGCTACGATGTATAGTGCCTTTTTCATGAGGGTAGTATTTAGAAAATCGCCCTTTTAATACCACAAAAAAGAGCGAACCTTTTGGGTTCGCCCTTTGATTAGGTTGGTTTAGCAATTACTCTTCGCTCCAGCCATCAAAGTTATCGCCGTTTTGTGTGAAGGTGTTTTGTACATTGATGTCGTTGCGTAGTGGTACGAGCGTCTTGATTGCTGTGTCGTTTGCATCAAACAAGTTGTCAAAGATGCTGAGTTGAGCCTTTGTATAAGCAATATTAACTGCTACACCACGGTTGGATAGGAAGCTGTTGTTGCTTAATGTTAGGTTGCCACCTTGAACATATACACCATTCATGTTTTGATAGAATGTAGAATTGTCGATTTCCACATTGCCACCTTGTAGATATAGTGCAATTGCATATCCGTTGAAGTATGACTCGGAAACATAAATGGTATCCTTGTATCCATAAGCTGTGCTGATAGCAGAGCTGTTTGTTAGCATACTTGAGCCCTTTCTTACGAACTCACTTCTTGATACTGTCAAGGAGTTTGCATCCTTTCCAACAACGACTGCTGATGCATTTGCCTTGTCGCCAAATGCAACGATATCGATGAGCACAGCACCCTTTTCTACTATGATTTGGTCAAATGATACTGCAATGATTTCTTCTTGAGCAGTGATGTCGTATGAACCAATGATGGATACTGATGCGTTCTTATTGATAGTGATTGTGCCATAGTGGCCAGCCATCAAATACCATCTTGCAGTAGCACCGTCTGTCAACAAGCCGATTGCTTCATCAAGGTCGGCCTTGTTTTCGATAACACGGGTGTTTGCTTGCTCTGCGATGATATTGTAGGTACCATCGTTGATGGTTACGAAGTCGTAATTCTTGTGAGTCAAGCCCTTGTTTACAAGTGCAAGGGTGTAGCTACCAACCATGTGCTTGTAAGTGAGAATTCCGTCAATCCACTCAACATCAAGACTACCGAAGATGCTCATTGTATCGTATCTGCCAATCAAGCCTTTTTCTTCTGGGTTGTCTGCAGAAACAAGGGTAATTGCACTATTGAGTGCCTTGAGTGGCTCAAGATACTCGCTGGAAACGGTATTTACACTCAAGATTACCCTTCTCTTTTCAACGACGAAGTCGCCTGAAAGAGTTGCACTTGGATAGTTGATACCACCATTGATGGATACGGTTACTTGATATGAGCCAGCATCACGGAGCTTGCTACCTGCTGGAAGTGGTGAGTTGGTTGTGATGTTGAAGTAGCTGTACTCAACTTGAATGTCGCCAAGAACTTCTGGTAGACCATTTACCTTTACATCAAAGTAATCGCCGATGTATGGCATACTTTGAACAAGTGAATAGGTTACATTCTTCTTTACGATGTTGATTACGATTGTGAACTCTGCATCGTTGGAGATGGTGTAGTTGCGTTGGTCTGCAACAAATTCCATCTTCATGATATATGAGCCTACATTTACAGGACGAATAGAATCGTTGTAAGCAGGGTTGGTGCTTTCTGGGTCGTAGTTAGCATAGCTGAGCATATAGCTTGCGCCCTTTGGTACGCCACCGATGAATGGAACCTTTTCGTTTCCGTCATACTCAAATGTGATTTGCTTTACATATTTAGATGCATTTGCGCCATCTTTGTTGACATACTTATATTCACTTTCGGTGATTGGAACATCGTTGCCGGAGTGGAAGTAGATATCTTCTTCCAAGATTACGCACTTTTCAATCAAAATACGATAGTCAACGGTACCTGTGTAGTTGTAGTCATCAGACTCATTAATCATAATTCTGATGAAGTACTCTGGTGCGCCCTCTTCTCTAACTGCAACTGGTTGAACTGGTTGCCAATTATTTCTGCCGTCAATAGAGTACATGATGGTGTAGCCTTCAAGTGCGCCATATATGCCATCTTCACGCAAGAATGTGCCGAATACAAGATAGTCTTCTACGCGTAGCTCTTCGCCAGTATAAACTCTATCACGGAAGTCAACACCGTCTACTTCTATCCAAGTGAAGTCGTCAGATTTAATGTTGCGTCTCTTTATGATGATTGTTACTTGACCGGTGATAATCTTACCATAAGCATTCTTGTAGTGGCAGGTTGCTGTGTACTCGCCAGCTCTGTTGGTGTTAAGTTCACCAAGGTCCCAAATGGGAGCAATGCCATCAACGGTGAGAGGCATATCGGATGCTGTGATAGTTGAGCCAAGTTCAAACTCATAGATTGTCTTATCAAACCTTGCTTCGGTTGTTTCAATCATGTTGTAAGCATAGGTCTTGATTGGTACGGTGAAGCTCAAGAACATCTTATCGCTGTTTTCGCCAGTAATATCGATATCACCAAATAGCTTGGATGAGTCGCTGAATGATAGGAAGGTGTATCTGCAGTTTACGGTTGCAGTTAGGTTTTCGACATCGTACTCGATGTTCATGATTTCCATGAACTCACCACTATCGGAAATGATAACCTTGTCGGGGAGAATGGAAGTTTCGGGACCTGCAACATATGCGCCAGCTGCGTTGACACCTATTGCGATGAAGTCATAGATGTATCCACCATTTGTATAGGTTGCTTGAGCAATGGCTTCGGAACCGATGTTGGAGTTAGCAACAGTTTCCTTTAGCATGAACAACTTGGGGTCAACAACGATGACGGTAAATACGATGTTATCATCGTCCACTGTACCAAGTTGAGCCTTGATGTTGCTGTAAACCTTGCCAGCTTCTTGAGTGTTGATGGTGGAAATACTTACTGGTGGGAATGTTAGTGGTACAGAAGCAACTTCGCTTGTGCCATTTGAGTAGTCGAAACGATAGTACAAACGAGTGGGAAGTTGTTCTTCAACAGGCTTACCTTGTAGCACATACAATGTACCACCCTTCAAAGGCTCGGTGGTGTACTCGCCGCTTCCGGTAATGATGGAAGTAGGAATATCACGAGACCTGATTGGGAATTGGATATCCAAGGTGGTGCCATATACTTGTAGTGATGCCATGATGAACATATATTCAGCATTGGTCTTGCCCGTGATAACTTCGGTAAGAGATAGGTATTCCTCGTCATAAGTCCACTCAATATCAGTAGCGTGATATGGGATTGTGGAGTTGGAGAAGATTACATATAGGTCTTCTGGGAAGCTGATGTTGTATGGGTCGATGTAGAACTCGTCGCCAGCCTTTTGGTAGTTGATTACAGAGCCTTCTGGAACAGTTGAAAGTGTCTTGTTCTCATTTCCTTCAACGATATAGGTATATCTTACCTGTCTGTTGGTTGTTGCAAGCAAGAGATTGAGGTGTGAGCCAAGATGCTCGTCTGCATCTACAAAGTCATATAGGTCAGAGTTGTAAATTTGACCATTTGCTGTATATTGAACACGGAATGACCTAATCTTTGCAACGATGTTACCACCAGAAACGGATGTTCCTACAAGGGTAATATCACGGCTGATAATCCACTCGATGTCATATAGGTATAGCTCTGCGCCAAGTTTTGTTAGGCCTTCGCTACCGATGCTACCGATGTCATACTCGTTTGCAAAGGTCAAACGCAATGTTGATGGTAGAGTGTAATTACTGCGAACATAGCCACCCTCTTCAAGTGGGTATCTAACATTGGTGTTGCCTTCGATGTCAAACAGTCTGTTGTCGGTAGGTGTTGGATCTACAACAAATGTGTAGTTCTTTACAATGTCGCCATCAGCTGTAACATTGGTACGGAGTAGTGGGTAATATGAGCCCTCTCTACCAACATTGGTGTAACCACTTTCTTCGGTATAGATGGTTTCGGGAGTACGGTTGAGATAGGTTACTCTAACAGTGAATGGGAACTCGTTGGTGTTTTGTCCATTGGATGTTACCCTACACTCAATATTTCTGGTGCTACCTTCAATAGTGATGTTGTAAACGCTGTTTGCGCTTGCTGGGTCGGTATCAAGCCACTCGATGTTAACTTCGCCAAGGTCGATTTCGGTTTGAGCATCTGTTTGTAGCTTACCTCTTGCAAGAGCTGTTGTGGGGATAACAGGATTCAATGGGTCAATTACAAGCTCTACATTACCACTTGTTGCATAACCATCGCCAAATCCAAAGCTGATTTCGTCAATACCAACCATCTGTGCATCAAACTTGTAGTTGTTGTATGTTGTGATGGTGTTTGCACTGTCGCTCTTATAGTCGTTACGGAATGTTACTGAACCAAGTTCACTGCTATCTGCCCAGTTGTTCTTGTTCCAAACAATAACTGTTCTGCGTTTTGCATCGTCAGTAGCATAGTGCTCGGGATAGAATGTGATAACTTCTTCTCTTACACTGCTATCTTCCTTGGTTACCTTGAAGGATACTTCAAAGCTATCAATGATGGATACCATTGTGTAGTCGTTGAATTCAACAACATAGTCAACAAGTCCTTCAATTGCCTTGAACTCCCAAGTGTCGGCATAAAGTACCATTTCCATTACTTCGCCTTCACTTCTATCAGCGCCTGTACCGCCGCCAAGATAGCCATAAATGGTATATCTAAATCCACCAGTAACGCTAATGTCGTCATCAACAAGGTTTATGATTTGGTCGCCTACTGCCTTCTTCCAAACAACACTTGGAATGATAGGCTCAAGAACACTTACATATGTTGCGTTATATACATTTGCTGTGCTGTAAATGCCAGCATAGTAAACGATTTCCTTTCTATCACCAGTAAGGGCTGTATATAGGTCGGTCAAAGCTCTGCTTTCTTGGTCACTTATGGTGCGTTCAGCTGATAGGTCGTAGAAATCTTCTGCCTCAAGGGTTGATGGTAGGTCTTGTACTCTTGAAGCAAATGGGTTTGCGATATAGTACTCTGCACTATACTCGCTTGGACGAGTAGCAATGCTTCTGTTGAGTACATATACTTGCATAATGAAGATTTGCTCGCTGTCTACTTCGTCAAAGCTTGCAAGTGATGAGTAGAAGAGATAGCTTGCACCTTGATAGTCTTTGCCAGTATAGGTGTAGGAGCCATCAATGTTTTGTACAAATGGTGCGCCCTCGGTTGCAAGTGTCCAGTTTACATTTTGTATAACGGTTTGAGTGCTTCCTTCATACTTGAATGATGCCTTGGCAGGAATATCAAATGTTGCACTATCATATGGGTCAATGTAGTATACGCCATCAATGAGCATGGTGCTTTCGGCATTGACCTTGGACTCGTAGTAAACCTTTTCGAGCTTTCTGTTAGGGAAGGTTACCTTCAAGCGTAGCTTGTCGTTGCCATCTGGCAATGTGATACGCAAGAAGATGCCATCATTTGCACTATAACCATACTCGGAGCTCAAAGTGTGTCCCAAATTGTTGTAGGTTAGCTCGCTGATGGGAGTGTAAACATATGGTTCTTCCTTGGAACGGATTTCATATCTAACATTGTCGTCTTGACCAAACTCATAGAATACTTCGCCAAAAGTTACCTTGATGTCTTTTGGTAGAGTAAATACACCATCACCATTTACAACATATTGGTCGTATACAAGCTCGTTAGACTTAATGGTGTAATCCTTGTGGCTTATTTGTCCTGATGAGAGTGTTCTTACCCTTACATATAGGTGGATAAGTTGCTCCTCGCCACCATATCCTATGATTTTGCTGGTTGCAAGCAAGGTCTTATCGTAGCCCGATGAAGTGATTGCTTGTGAAAGCTTATCAAGGCTGAACTTGGTTGCATCATTGTCGTCTGCAAAGGTCTTGCTTGGTTGCCATTCGCCACCCAAAGTGAACTTGATGTCGTATCCACTTATGAATGTTGCAGTTTGGTTGGGAACAATGGTTGTTGGAATGTTTGCGATAAAGTTATCAAGTGGTAGATAATCGTAAACATTTTCGATTTCGATGGTACCATTGTTGATTTGATATAGTCCACCCTCTGTGGTGCTATAGTTTGTAAGGTTTACATTCTTTGCGTAGAAGTTCAAATATCTTCTGAACTTATGACCGTTTGGTAGATATGTAAAGAGCTTTATTGTACGAGTGGTGACAAAGTTGAAGAAATCATACTTGATATTCTTTACGATTGCGCCTTGAGCAATAACTTCGCCACTTGTTAGGCTGGATACGGTTTCATCTGCATACCATACAAGGTTGTTGTAGGTAACATTGCCACTATTTACATACTTGATGGTGTAGTTGTCGTCAAGAACATAACCATCGTTGGTTTCGTATAGTGGGTAACCATTTTCGTCAAAGATTTCTACAGCTTCGTTTTGAGCATCATCTTCACTCAACTCTGTTTGGTCCTTGAGATATGTGAGTGTTACATTGAATGGTTGAACACAACTGCCCTTTGTAAGCTTTGTAACGGTAAAGCGAATGATTACATGGGTGTCAGTTATGGTTACATCGGTATCGGTGGTTGTGCTGTTGCCGTATACGAGTGAATCGAAGTCGTCACGGAGTACATACTCAAGGTCGTTGTAGCGAACAGCATCAGCAAAGCTCAATGCAACATTGGAGAACAAGTACTTGATGTATTGGCTTGGTGTGGTTAGACCTTCCACCATAGCACCATTTTCATCTTCGTGTTCGCCAGTTAGAGCAAAGAACTTGTTGAAGGTGATGTTGATGATGTTGTTGCCAACCATGGTTACGGTGGTGTTACCCTCTCCGTCAACTTCTGCATTAGCACGCTTGGTTTCGGTTACAAGTTGAACTTGTTGTACACCCTTGTCGTCACGGAGTGTCAAAAGCTCATCAAAGTTGGTGAAGTTGATTTGTCCAAGTACTCTGCTGAATACCTTGAAGCCCATCTTGATTTCTTGCTCTTGGACGGTACCTTGTCTGATGATACCACGCAAGAAGATGATATCGTCTTCGTACGCGCCATTATTATAATAGGTAGAAGAGCCGAGTGGGCTTTGGAGTACACTCAAGAACTCGTCCATATTAATCCAGCTGATTTCGATATTCTTTGAGCGAGTGCCATCAACAAAGCCGATGCCTACCTTGCTCAAGCCTTGAGCAAGCTTTTCATATAGTGTTTGAGATTCTTCGTCATAGGTGTCAACTTCAACATAGTGTACGGTTACGCCTTGACCATTTTCTTGTTGAATGATATATCCTTCGTCTGCACTATCAGATACGCCATAGATACGATAGTCTACAACATTCTTTGCATCAAATGATAGTGAAAGCGCGATGGTTTGAGTGAGTAGACCTTCGCCTGCTTCGCCTTGAACATCGGTATAGATGGTTACAATGCCACCACTTGGAGAAGTGATGAGTCCTTCTGCACTTTGACCACCTTCAACATACCAGTTTGTGGTATAAGTCTTGTCGCTAATGCCACTTTGAGATGGGAATTGGAGAGTAATGGTATCTGGTAGGTCGATAGTATCATAAGGATTGAGTCCTTCAAGGAAGTATCTTCTGTATGCTTCGACTTGAGTGTCGTCGCCCTCTGGAATTTCGGAGTTATTGTCGTTATAACGACGGATAACTACATCCATTCTTGCGCCTTCGGAGTCATACATTATTACATTTTGGTAACTACTTGACTTGTTATGGATAACCATTTCAAGGGTTTGTGTGAGTTCGCCGTCACCAATGATGCCCTTTACGCGCAAATATGTTTCGCTTGTGAATGCGTTGAGAATCTTGCCATCTGCATCAATGATGTTGGAGCCATCGTCGACCCACTTTACTGGGTATCCTATGATTTGCTCCTTGCCTTGATATACAACACTTACATAAACGGTGTCTGGTAGATAGATGTTGTCAAGTGCACTACTATATGGGTCAAACTCAAAGTAGTTGTTTTGGATGTTACCATTTTCCTTGAAGCTTGCAAGGCTTACCTTGATTGCTTCAAAGGTGGTTAGCTCATCAAGGATAACTCCGTCTTGGCTATAATGAACGGATGTAATTGCAAGAGTGGTATCAGCACGAGTGCCGATAACACGGGTAGGACAAACAACGGTAAGGGTTACATCTTGCTTACCTACGATATCATCGCCAAATGTGCAATATGTCTTGTTGGTCTTACCATTTGCGAGTGGGTGGATAGACCTATCGATTGTTACATTGTCAGCATAGGTTATGCTCCAACCAAGCGCACTATCATAGTAACCATCGCAAAGTGGATCGGTATTTACAAAGCCTTGTGGCTCAACACCAATGATTCTATAGTGACCAGTTGTAAAGTAAATCCTTACTTCGTTATCTTGTGTTGTGATGCTTGGAATGTAATAGGTAGATGTTACAAGACTATCTACTGTATAGTATCCACGGTCTTCGTTGTTGATTTGGATGTAGGATACTTCCTTTGCTTGAACAACGATTACCATAGCAATATCCAAGGTTTGATACTTTTGTACTATGGTAAACTCGCCACCAGCAAAGGTAATCTTCCTTTCATCAAAGCCCCAGTCAAACTGGTCAAGATATACATAACGAACTTCGTCACTATCGGTGTAAGCATAGAATGCAAGAGCAAGTGTATCGGCTTTGAGTCCTGATGGGTCATTTTCTGCTCTATACTTGAAGGGGTAATATGTCTTACCTTCAGCTTCTGCATTGCGCTTGTTGATAGAATACTCATATGGGTCAATGGTTACTCTTGCAACAATTGGAATATTGTTGTAATATTCGCCATCATTTACCTTGATATTTCTGCCAAGAACATCAAGACGCAAGGTAAATCTTCTTTCTGCAATGGAGCCCTTGCCTATTACTACAACATAGTCGTCAGCACGGAGACCACCCATAAGTTGGTCTATATTATCATTATTATATGGGAAGCCTTCAATTTCATAAGCAAGATATCCCCTTCTACCATTGGTGTAAACAACTTCAATAGTTTCTGGAATGGGATTAGCTTGTGATGGGTCGATGGTCATTTGGTTGTTGTAGAGTGCTTGAACAACGCTGGTACCATTTACGGTATCGGTGAAGAACAATCTATATGTTGCAATTTGACCAAACAATCTTGCTTCGGGATGATACTCATATACACCGGTTATTAGGGTTGCTGACTCTCCTTCAAATGTTAGCTTGAAGTCAATGTGAGTGTCGCCAAAGGTTACGGTTGCAGTATCTACCCAAGTTGCTTCGTAGATAGACTTCCATTGAACTTCGTCTACGATGTTGATGATTGGTGTTACATAGTCATCTGCGCTTTCGGTGATAGCAGGACGCTCAAAGTCCACATTTACCTTGAGTTCAGCGATAAAGTTGCTGATGCCAAAGATGTTTTCCAAAGGATCAACAGTTGTGCCGTCTGCAAGCTCATATGGGCTGATGTTTACATTTAGATAGTCGCGTAAGCTATCCTTGCCACATCTATCGCAAACACCATCAGCATTGCTATCAAGGTGTTCGCCATGTGATATGGTTGCATCTTGAGCTAAAATTTCAATGGCGTTTACAATGGACTCAAACTCCCAAAGTGCCTTGTTTTGGGTAAGCTCTCCAATGAGTCTTACTATCTCTGCTCTTGGCATCTTGTACTTAACACCAAGGTCGTGATGATTGATAAGTATGGTTTCGGGGTCGTTTACATCAGAGCAAATTTCTACCCACAAGGTATCGTTCTTTGCAATGCTTGCCTTTACATAGAACTCATCCTCTGTTTGCCACAAATCCATATCCAAATAAATGGTGTCGCTTATTACAATGCCATAGTTGCCATTCTTGCCACTGATGTCGCCAATGAACAATCCCATTGCGCCAGAAATATCGTTGAATGACTTGCCTTGTGTGCGAAGTGTTCCTTCGATGTGAACATTGATGGTTTCGGGGTTAGCAAAATCTTCAAAGGTATCAAAATAGCCGGTTTCTTGTCTATCTGGGAACTCGATTACCAAGCCACTTTCGGGTACTCTTTGGTTTTGTAGAGTAAGAATGAACAAGTCGTCACTACCATTTCTTACGGTGATAGCGATGTCGTCATTTAGGGTATTCCATGCAAGCTCACGGTTGATGTCATCAAAATATCCAAGAG
>JAFXIB010000054.1 GCA_017533505.1 Clostridia bacterium
ATAGATGCCATTTTAGGCGCTATCGGGGAGCGTGATATTGGCACATTATTCCCCGATGATGACCCAAAATATCTTGATATTGATAGCTCAATTATGCTATCAGAAGTAATGGATATTTGTAGAAGTAAAAACTACAAAGTTGCACAAGCAAACATCGTAATTGTACTACAAAAGCCTAAAATTGGCGACATTATCCCACTAATGCGCGTAAAACTTGCTCGCCTTCTTGATATTCCAATGAGCGATGTTACCATATCAGCTAAAACCAACGAGGGTGTTGGCGACATCGGTGAAGGCAAAGCTGTATCAGCCTACGCAACTGTAATTGTGGTATAATTATTCCACAATTCTTGTATCACATTTAGTTCTAAAGAAACTATCCTTAACATATATGGACGATGCACTGCATCGTCCTTCTTTGTTGAAAAGGCACTCTGCATCACAATTAACAATATCAGGAGCATCACTCAAAAACTCTTCTGCAGCTTCCAGCTCTGCAAAGGTTTGCTCCAGCGCTCCCCCTGCTCTTTTCATTTTGGTTGCACATCTTCCCTTGCTATCAACACCAACTACTGTTGCATTGCAATGAGAGCATAGATTGTGTATACAATTAGTTGTTGTACATTTAAGTTGTTCCATGGTTTTCTCCTTTTTAAGGAGTATGCTCCTTTTATGTTAAAGTATTCACTGCTCTTTATTAACAGATTAAAGGAAAATCCCATCTTGACAATGGTTAAATATAATGCTAAACTATTGCATATATACGGAGGCATAAAATGAAAGTTATTTTATTACAAGATATACAAGGTCATGGCAAAAAGGGTGAAATCGTTGTCATCAACGATGGATACGCAAAGAATTTCCTTATCCCCAAAAAAATGGCTGTTGAAGCAACAAAACAAATGATGAATGAAATTGCACAAAAGACTGCAAGAGAAGCGCGTATTCTAAAAGAAGAGCGCGAAGCAGCTGAAGCACTTGCAAAGCAAATCAAGGGTATTACCGTAACCGTACTTGCCAAGTTTGGTGGCGAAAAAATGTATGGTAGCGTAACCAACCAAGATGTTTCTGATGCTCTCAAAGCTATGGGTTATGATGTTGACAAAAAGAAAATCGTCATCAAGGATGCCATCAAGTCAGTTGGTATCTATGATGCAGAAGTCAAAGTTTATCGCGATGTAAACGCAAAAATCAAGATTAAGGTTGATAGAGCTTAATCCCCTACTAAACAATCAAGACCACCCACATGGGTGGTCTTTTTGTTGCAATCAATCGTAACTCAAACAAAAAAGAGACCAAAACAACACTTGTTGCTTTGATCTCTTTGATTTTTAACGCTGAAAACACAAGCCACCGTCGTGACTTGTGTTTAGTTTAGCATTTTAAGCGGAAATTAAACTATTTAACTTCAACTTCTGCGCCAGCTGCCTTAAGCTTGTTAGCGATTTCTTCAGCTGCTTCCTTAGAGATAGCTTCCTTGATGGTCTTTGGAGCGCCGTCTACCATGCCCTTAGCTTCGATAAGGCTTAGGCCAGGGATAGCTTCACGAACTGCCTTAATAACAGCGATCTTGTTAGCACCAGCTGCCTTAAGAACTACGTCGAACTCGGTCTTTTCTTCTTCAACTGCTGCTGGAGCATCAGCTGCGGGACCTGCTACTGCTACAGCTGCTGCTGCGCTTACACCAAACTCTTCTTCGAGAGCCTTAACGAGATCTCTAACTTCGAGAACGGTTAACTCTTTTACTAAATCAACGATTTTTTGAATATCTGCCATTGTTATATTTCTCCTTATTATTTTTAAAATGAATGATTGTGGTTAGGCGTTTGCCTCAGATGCCTTGTTGGCATATGCGTCGAGTACTCTTGCAAGACCTGCAACGGGCTCGTTGAGAAGTCCGAGAAGTTGAGCGATGAGAGTCTCTTTGGATGGAAGCTTTGCAAGATCTTTACAGCCAGCTTCGTCAAGATATGTTCCGTCTACCATACCGCACTTGAATGCGAGCTTTTTGGTTGTGAGTTGCTTTGCAGCTGCAACCTTAGCAGGAGCGGAGATGTTGTCGGTCATTGCGAATGCAACAGCGGTAGGTCCGTTTAGTGCTTCGTCAAATTGGTTGTAACCAAGTTCGTTAAGAGCGATTTTGAGAAGTCTGTTCTTAAGTACGCAGTACTTAACGCCATTTGCACGATACTCATTACGAAGTTCAGTATCTTGAGCAACGGTGAGTCCTTTGTAGTCTACAAGAACGAATGACTTAGCATTGGTAATCATTTCTTTAATCTCGGCAACTTGTTTTTCTTTTAGTTCTCTGATTGCTTGTGACATTTTTACCTCCTTTAAGTCTAAAACAAAACTCCGTTCCCAGACAGAAACGGAGCTTAAAACTACAAACAAATGTAATGATCGCTTTTGTTTCACTTCTGCGTATGCCCCTTTCGGATTTAAGTTACCACATACGGTCTGGGAAGGAATAATTATTAAGTTCTAATATATTATATACGCTTAGTTAACCTTTGTCAAACAAATTATGCGTTTTGCTTATAGGTAACTTTAACGCCAGGGCCCATGGTTGAGCTTAGAACGATGCTCTTAAGATATGTGCCCTTTGCTGCTGCTGGCTTTGCCTTGATGATAGCGTCCATAAGAACATTCATGTTCTCAACGAGCTTTTCTTGACCAAAGCTCTTCTTGCCGATTGGGCAGTGGATGATAGCGGTCTTGTCAACACGATATTCAACCTTACCAGCTTTGATATCCTTGATAGCCTTGGTTACATCCATGGTAACGGTACCACTCTTTGGGGTAGGCATCAAGCCCTTAGGTCCGAGGAGCTTACCAAGACGACCTACTTGACCCATCATATCAGGAGTAGTTACACAGGTGTCGAAATCAAACCATCCACCTTGGATCTTTGCGATGATTTCTTCTGCACCAACGATGTCTGCGCCAGCTGCAAGTGCTTCGTCAGCCTTAACGCCCTTAGCGATAACCAAAACCTTAACGGTCTTACCTGTTCCGTTTGGGAGAACTACAACGCCACGAACTTGTTGGTCTGCGTGACGGGGGTCAACACCAAGCTTAACAGAAATTTCGATGGTTTCATCAAACTTTGCTTTTGCAGTTTGAAGAGCGATATCGATAGCTTCAGCAGTTTCATAACTCTTGCTCTTATCATAGAGCTTTAGGGAATCCTTATAATTCTTACCTTTTCTCATATCGCACCTCCTTAGTCTTCTACAACAACGCCCATGCTTCTTGCGGTGCCTGCGATCATGCTACATGCTACTTCAACAGAAGCTGCATTGAGGTCGGGCATCTTGAGCTTTGCGATCTCTTCTACTTGAGCCTTGGTGATCTTTGCAACCTTATCGCGGTTTGGCTTTGCGCTACCGGACTCGATCTTGCATGCCTTCTTAATAAGAACTGGTGCTGGAGGAGTCTTAAGGATGAAAGTGAAGGAACGGTCTGCGTAAATGGTGATGATTACTGGAATTACAAGACCTTCCTTGTCACGGGTCTTATCGTTGAAGTCTTTAACGAAACCAGCGATGTTGATACCGTGAGGTCCAAGAGTAGAACCTACAGGGGGACCGGGGGTTGCTTTGCCTGCGGGCAATTGGAGTTTTGCTGTTGTTACTATTTTCTTTGCCATAGTCGGATACCTCCTTGACTATACTGGTTCAAACGAGTAGCACATTGAGATTTTGCTACTCTCCCATTTTTTGTTAGTTATTGATTTTTTCGATTTGACCGAATTCAAGTTCAACAGGAGTTTGTCTACCGAACATTTGAACGATAACTTTAACTTTCTCCTTGTCGGGATAAATTTCTTCAACAGTAGCAAGGAATGTTTCGAGTGGTCCAGAAACAATTCTTACATTGTCGCCAACTTCCATGTGGAAATCTTCGCTGTGGATCTTTTCGAGTCCCATGCGCTTAACTTCTTCCAAAGTAAGAGGAAGAGCCTTGCCTTCTGGACCAACAAAGCCACTTGCGCCACGGATGGTGCGAATCATATATCCAAGTTGATCGGTATAAATCATCTTTACGAAAACATAGCCGGGGAACTTTTTGCGTTCTACGACTTTGCGTTTTCCGTTCTTTTCAACGATAACCTGCTCGGTAGGAATACTTACATCAAAAATGAAGTCTTGAAGTGCGTTGTTTTCAACCATCTTCTCAACATTCTTTTGAACAAAAGCTTCATAAGCCGAATAGGTACGGATTACATACCATTTTGCGTTTTCAATATTGCTCATTGTTACTCCTGCTTATGCGTTGATACCAACCAAAAGTTTGAACAATGAAAGAAGACCGATATCAAATGCAGTAATGATGATCAAGAAGAACAAAACTACTACAATAACGGTACCTGTGTTTGCCCAAACGCCTGGGTTATTTTTAGTCCTATTAAGCTTAGGCCATTCAACCTTCTTAAGCTCAGAAATGATTTCACGGAAATACTTGGCGATTTTAGCGCCAATGTTAGATGCCTTTTTAGCATTCTTACCCTTTCCGTTTTTAGGACTCTTTTGGTTCTTAACGGACTTATCTTGGTTTTCAGAAACTTTCTTTTGTTCTTCAACTACGGATTCGTCAACATTAACGCCAAGATCTACCTTATTTTTTGCCATGTCAGCCTCCGAAACTATTTGGTTTCCTTGTGGACGGTGTGCTTTTTGCAAAATCTGCAGTATTTGTTGAGTTCCAATCTATCAGGATTGTTCTTCTTGTTCTTTGTTGTGTCGTAATTGCGTTGTTTGCATTCGGTGCAAGCAAGAGTTACTTTAACATTATTTTCTTTTTTGCTGGCCATATAACCATTCCTCCTATCGGGTGTTTTACCCCAATATTACGATTTTTTTACATTCAAAAAAATGACACCCCAAAATGAGTGCTTTAATAATATAGCACTATTAAGTGGTTATGTCAATTGATTTTTAAGTTATTTCCAAAAAATAAACTTATTATTTTCTGTTTTCGATGAAGTTCACTACATCTTGTACTGTTTTGATATCGACCATCTCACTATCTTCAAATTCGATGCCAAAGCTATCTTCCAAAGATATGAGCATTTCAACTATATCAAGACTATCTGCTTCCAAATCAGTGATAAAATCAGATTCGGGCTTGATCTTATCTGCGCTGATTGAAAGGTGTTCAGCTATCATTTGTTTAACTTTATCAAACATTAGTTGTTGCCTCCATTATTATATGGTTATTTATATACCTTATATATAATACTATATAATATAAAAAAAGGCAAGAAGTTTTTATTCTGCCCTGCTCGATCAGCCTCATTTAGAAAATATACACGCAAAAAGCTCTCTGCATAGAGAGAGCTTTTTATTCCTTTGAGAAATGAATTGTTTTAACTTTTAACTATTTAATTGAGTATGATTCCTTTGAAGGATCTTTTTCTACCATATATGCATTCTTCTTAGCACATAGTGGGAGAATAAAGAGGATAAGTGATGCTACCAATGAAACGATGATTGCGATACCCATGGTGATGGTTGCGCCTTCGTTTGCAAGGAAGTAATCCGCAATAGCTTCGCCACCTTCTGCATTGAATGCAAGCATTCCAAGAACAGCTGCAAGAACAGAAAGGATGATGTTGATGATTGCGAGAGCACTTACACATCTTGGGTTCTTGCCTTGAGCAAGTTTAGCAAGATATTTGATTGCAAGGATTACAAATAGTACAGCAATTACAAGAATTACGAATGGGAGAATAGAAAGAACGATTTTGCCCATTGAATTATCACTTGCTACATTTGCAAGGATATAATCGCCATAGATAAGTCCTTCTATACCAAAAATGCTGAGTGCACCAGCTACAATTTGGTAGCCAGCCATTGTACATTCAGGTCTTGCACCGAGTTTAGCAAAATCCAAAACGCTTAAGAGAAGGAGTGCTACAACACCGATTATAGCGATAAGCATTGATGCAATACTGATGCCCTTATATGGCTTACGGATATAAACAGGTGCTTTTGGTGCTGCTTCTGGTTCAACCGGTCTTGAATATGGATCATATTGAAGTAGGGGTTGATTTTGTGAGGTATAGGGTACCAAAGCGATGGGTTGAACGATTGGAGGTAATTGAACGATACCACTTGGAGTAGGAATTGCATTGTTAGCATTGCCTGCTACTGGAGCAACGGTATCTTGTGATTTACCTACACAATATAGAGCGCCATCAGGTCCTTGAACGGGTTGGCCGTTTGGTAGTGGGGGAACACTAAATCCAAGGTTATTTTGATCTACTGCTACCCATCTGCCTGCATCGACCGGCATTGCAGATGCTGGAGCGTTGTTGATATTATTCTTATCCATATTACTACCTCTCTTCATCTGTAGTTAGCATCTCTTGTTGTTGACCTGCATAAGGTACAAATGCAACAGGTGATACTATTGGGTTGAGCTGGCAAATTGCAGGAGCAATTGCAACTGGCACAGGGGCACTGTGAGTTTGTGGACCGTAGTGCATAATTGGAGTATATGCTCTACCATATTCATCAACGGATGTATATGTGGGAAGGCCAAGAGGCATACCATTGCCTACAACCTGCATACCACTTGTATTGGGAAGCATCATGCTTGCTGCAGGGATTTGTGCTGTGGGGAATGGTCCTGCAAGAGGTTGCTTTACTGGAGCAACTGCTCTTTGCACATTATCCATTGAAGCCTGATAACGGCGACTGTTCTTTTTATTTCTCATAGGAATCTCCTCTAACTATAATATATTAGGATATATAGTATTGGTTTTTTTAGTAATTTAAGTTGTGACAATTCTTTCTTAAACGCTCCCCTACCCACTGCGTTTGCAGTGGGTAAGGATAAATGTTTATTTTAAAAGATTGAATTAGTCGTTTTTAGCAAGGTAAGCAATAAGTACATTGATAAGGCTTAGAGCTGCTACTGCGTAGAGGCCGTAACCGATTGCGTATCCACCATCGATGAGAGCGAGCAAGAGAGCTGCGATAACTGCTACAAGACCAAGGAAAGTGGTGATCTTTGCAAATACGCAAGCGCCTTTCTTCATGATTCTGATGAGAGATGCGATAAGGGTAAGAACTGCCATTACAGGAACAACTGCAAGTGCAATGTTCATGATGTTGCTGAAGTCCATGGTTTCAACAAGACCCATGATGATAGCAAGACCACTTTGACCATCGATGAGGCCGAGCATATCAGGCATTACCCAATTTGCGATAACATATAGGCCAACGATGAGTAGTGAGAAAATGCTAAGGAAAATAGCTGCAGCGCTAACCTTCTTCTTGGGAGCAACAACAACTTCTTCTTCAACTTCTTCTTCAACTGCAACTTCTTCTTCCTCATCATACATGTAGAGAGGTTGATCTTGGGTTGAATAAGGTACGAATGCGATGGGCTGAATGATTGGGGTAAGTTGAACAGCCTTAGCGGGTTGTGCTACTGGGGTGGTTTCTTCAGCAGCGGGAGCAGCAGCGACTTGGTTTTTCTTTTCGCTCTTCTTTGACATTTTTCAATCCTCCTGATTAAAAGATATAATATTTTAAGTTTTGCAACTTAGTTTCCTAATTTTAGTACGAAGTACTAATCTTCGTAGTATTCCTCTTCATCATCAAATTGAGCAAGAGGTTGCATTTGTGAGCTGTATGGTACAATTGGAATAGGTTGTACAACAGGTGTGAGTTGGATAAAATCTGCGGGCTTTGCAACTGGTACTGGTGCACAGTTGTTCATTACGCGGAAAGTAACTCTGGGAGTAGCACTTCTTTTTGCTTGTGCTTTTGCGAGAGCTTCTTGTTCAGCTTTCTTACTCTTTCTTGACATATCAGTAACCTCCTACTAATCTATTTGTCTTATTTGTCGAATATGCTATATGGTACTTTCTTTCTTGCGAAGAATGAGAGTATCAAAATAATAACTGGGATTGCTACAATGATGAGTAGTCCGTAGCCTGCTACCATGGTAAGTGGAGCGGTTGTAGTTTCAGGATCAATTGCTGTTGCAGGAGCGCCATTAATAAGCCCCATTGCAAATGGCATTACTTGGCTAAAATCGATTACACTTGTTACAGTACCATCTTCAAGCATCATTGGGTTGCCCATATAGTTACCTGATGCTGCAAGACCCGCTACGAATGCAACTACACCTGCAAGAAGCATTATGATGCTCATTACGCCAAAGCCCTTATAAATTCTTCTGCCGAATAGGCTTAGGAGTGCAAGGATGAATGCTATCAAAGCAACTACTGCACCTGCTACCAATACGATTGGGAAGTAGGTCCATGCCATGCCAGCGATTGATGTCATGCTATCTGCCTCACGAGCTTCGTCAGTGATAACAGCTGTGCTGATTTGTGGCTTGAATACAACTTCTTCTTCCTCTTCTGGTTCTGCTTCAGCATCGCCTTCTTCGCCTTCGCTAACTTCGCCATCACCTTCTGTTTCCTCGTCAGCTTCTGGTGCTGCTTCTGCTACGATATCTTCTTCGCCATCACCTTCGCCTTCGGTTTCTTCTTCAGCTGCTGCTTCGGGAGCAAGTTGAGCAAGAGTACCTTCGTAGAATGCTGAAAGGCTTTCGCCGTTTTCGTCAGTGCCCATATCTACGCCAAGGATGTTTTGAGTGCGCCAAAGATAGGATCGATAAAGCTTACATAAGCAGTTTTGTCAACATATTCTTCAACAATAGCAAATCCGTCTTCGTCAACTTCGCCGGTGTCGATATCTTCACGCTCATCCAAAGGAGTAAGGTCGGGTTGAGCAAGGAATGAAGTATATTCTGGCAAAATGCCAAGATAGTTCATTGCAAAAACGCCTACCCAAATGATAGAAAGAAGCATGATGAAGAAACATACTCCCCTACGCATAATGAAGAAATATTCTCTTTCTTTGCGCTTGTTCTTTTTTACAGGAACGGGTTGTTCAACGGGCTTCTTTGGTTGAGCAGGTCTTTGTTGAGGTCTGCGTGCGCCAGCAGGCATACCTGCATTGTAACGCACTGCGTAAGGGTTAGCATATTGAACGCCACCTCTTACGGGGCGTGGTGCAGCACCGGAGCGTTTTGCTGCGGTGGAAGCAACTTTAGTTTGTTGTTTTTTTGCTGCCATACTCCCTCCAGAGTTCTAATTTATAATTATAAATTACGCAATTATAAATAGTAACATTAGTTTACCATACCTAAAGAGATATTTCAATACTTTTTGGAAAATTTTTTTGTCAAATTTTAACATAGTTAAAACAAAATGCCTAATTTTACCCCAAGCCACCCCTGCGGACTCCCAAAAATAAACAAGGCGCAATAAAATTGCGCCTTAATTAGGTACTTTGAAATTTTTTTATGCTCTAAAAATGGAACTACTAATCTTCGTATTCCTCATCAAAACCATCATCATACATTGCAAGGGGTTGCAATTGTGTGCTGTATGGTACAAGTGGGATAGGTTGAACGATAGGAGTTAGTTGAATATAATCAGCAGGTCTTGCTACTGGAACTGGACCCTTGCCAACTTTTTGCCAACTTGCACTTGGACCTTTTTTAGCCTTAGCTGCTCTTGCTTGTGCTTCTGCTAATGCTCTTGCTTCTGCTTCTCTCTTCTTTTTGCCGAACATAGTGTTTATTCTCCTTTATTGAACCTTTTTCTTGCTACGGAAAGCGAACAAGCTCGCGATCAATGCAAGTAGTGACAATACCGTCATGATAAGGTAACCATAACCAACTTGCATAGGTGCTGCAAGCTCCATTACATTTAGGTATACCATTGCGTCCGCATAATCGAGGCCACTCCAAATGAAGCCACAAAGAATGCCAACTATTGATAGTACAAGCATCAAAACAGAGCTTAGTACAAACAATTTTCTTCTCTTGGGGGTGCAAAGTGATACAAGTGCACGGATGAAGAATATGAGTGCTACAACCAATCCGAGTACCATTACAACAGGAAGTGCATAGTAAGCAATCATGTTGATGGTTTCTGCGCTATCGATAAACTCAAGACACTCGGAGTAGAAATAGTAATCACCTTCAATTGAGTCGCCCATCAACATCTTTGCAAAGCTCATGATTACATCATCTGCACCGATTGTTGTGGTTACATACTCAATTTCAGCCTCTTCTTCGCTAATATCGGTAACTACTTCTTCCACTTTGGTGAACATTCCAAGGTAGGAGTTATAGTCGCCAAGCATATCAAGTTGAAGGAAGCTGAGAGCCCCTACTACTACATACAAAAGAGCAAATAGCATTACCAAAAATACCATAAAGCCGCGTCTTGCTCTCTTTGCAGTACCCTTGGTGCGTTGTCTTTTGACCTTTTCTTTCTTAACTTTTTTGCCTTGTGTTTCGTTCACAACCTCTTCTGGTTCGGTATCAAAATATGAACCAACAACAGGAGCACGATTTGCTGGCAATTGTGCAGGCTTACGCGCTGCGCGTGATTCGCAATACGATTTATAATATGGCGAACTCATATCGCGTTTGGTTACTAAGTATTCGTTTGCACGGTCTGCCATAGTCACCTCTCGATAAGATTATTTTCTGTTACGCGCATATAGGTGAGCGCGCTAACAAATTATTATTTGCAGTTGCACTTTTTAGCTCTTGGAGAGCAAGCACAAACAATTAGATGTACAAGTGAAAGGATAGCATAAATGATAAGGTTAATAATGCCACCTTCCTTCATGTAATCAAGAACAGCATCAACTGAAAGAGCACCCTTTAAGAGAGCAGCCATACCAACATTGTATGCGATGCCAGCGATGAGAGCGATTAGACCAATAATCCAACCTCTGCAATTGCTCTTGTTGTTGATTCTTACGCTTGAGTGGATGATACCGATGAGGCCCATGAGTGCAAAGATAACTGCACCAGCGCCAAAGATAACAGCATCAAGTTCCAAAGCCATGATGTTATCAATGAGTTCCAATGTGACTACATTGTAAACAGAAAGTGCACCAAGTACAAACATGATAATTGAAAGGATAAGTGCGCCAATACCGAAACTCTTAACCTTCTTCTTATCTACACCACACTCACAAACAGGAGCTGATTCTTGAGCGATTCCTTGAGCTGCTTCGGCTGCTTGTCTTTGAGCAATTTCTTCTGCCTTGCGTTGAGCTTCCATAGCAGCAAGCTCTTCGGGAGTATATGGTTGATATCTGTAAAGTTGGTTGGGGTTATATTGACGAAGTGGATACATGCTGTCAACATAGGGAACAACAACGAATGGTTGAGTGATAGCACCAGCTTGTCCGCCAACAGGAACTACATTTTGAACGATGGGTTGAACAGGGGCTTCTTGCTTAACTTCGGGTTCTGGTTGAGCAATTGGTTCTTGAACAACAGGTTCAGCCTCTTGGATGGGTTCTGCTTGAACGGGCAATGGAGCAACAAGAGTTTCAGCTGCTTCTGCATTCATAGCCTTTGATGCATTGATGCGCTTGAGAGCATTTACATACTCACTTCTTGGACGAGGTTTGCCACAGCGAACGCACTTATCTTGGTCGATACGATTGATGCTTCCGCAAATTGAGCAAACATAAGTAATTCTGGACTTATCCAAGGTTGCCATAGAATCCCTATCGAAATCCTTTTGAGCAGCTTGAAGAGCTTCGGCGATAACAACATTATCGTCAGCTACACTTGTGCCACAACGGGGGCAAAAACGGCTACCTTCTGCATAAACTTCGCCACATGCCTTACACTTTGCCATAATCCACTTCTCCTTAAAACGGGGCGCACCCCGCGAATAAAGTATAGTTCGGCTACTATTATACAAGATAAAATTCTAAAATACAATAGCTTTCTGAAAATTCTTTTTACAAATTTTCACAATTTCGTCACATTTTTACCTAAATTTTACAGGTAAGACTATTTGTTGAATGTGTCCTTGAGAGAAACGATGCGATAGAAGCGACTTACGCCGTCCTTTTTGCCTGCATATTTGTAGTAAGCGACGCGCATAAATTGATAGCTCTTGCCAACTTCGCCCTCATCAAGATACAACTCACCCTTTGCTCCCTTGACAACCTCAAGAGAATTGGGGTTAAGACGGTCATTAAAATCGGTTACTTCGTCGGTTGCATCAACAAGCAAGCTTTCGTACTTGTAAAGCTCGCAATCAACGCACTTGTTTGCAGATACCCATTGTACTACACCTTTAACTTTTATGCCTGCATTTACACCACCTTGAGCGCTGTCCTCAATGTACTCGCAGTGGAGCAATTTTGGAGCACCATTTTCGTCAAGCTCGGTGGAAACATGCTTTAGAATGTATGAGCCCTTTAGCCTTATCATACCACCCTCAACAAGACGCTTATATTTGGGTGGTGGAACAAGTGCAAAGTCGGTTTCTTCAATATAAATCTCTTTCGTCAAAACCACATTATGGGTACCCGAATTCTCATTATTGGGATTATCAACGACGCTAAATAGTTGTTCTTCGTCATCTGCCATATTATCGATTACAACCTTGAGTGGCTTCTCTACAACCATAGCTCTATCTGCGTTTGCATTGAGGTATTCTCTAACACAGAACTCAAGGAGTGCAGGGTCTACTTCGCCGTTAGCTTTTGCAACACCAACCCTTGCGCAAAATTCCTTTACTGCAGGTGCTGGATAGCCTCTTTCACGCATACCACTCAATGTGGGCATTCTTGGGTCATTCCAGCCGTCAACATTGCCGTTTTCAACAAGCTTTTTAAGGTAGCGCTTGGACATGATTGTGTTCTTAATATTCAAGCGAGCAAACTCGATTTGGCGTGGTGGATTTTCGAACTCACATTGCTCACAAACCCAATCATACAAAGGACGGTGGTCCTCGAACTCAAGAGTACAAATTGAGTGTGTAACACCATCAAGAGCGTCCCCTAGTGGGTGTGCAAAGTCATACATGGGATATACGCACCACTTGTCGCCTGTACGATGGTGATGAGCACGCAAAATACGATAAATAACAGGGTCGCGCATATTCATGTTTGGACTTGCCATATCAATCTTTGCGCGCAATACCTTGCTACCATCAGCATATTTGCCTTCACGCATTTCGCGGAATAAACGGAGATTTTCTTCTACAGAACGATTGCGATATGGACTTTCTTGGCCAGGCTCTTTGAGCGTACCACGAGTTTCTCTGATTTGGTCAGCATTGTAGTCGCATACATATGCAACACCCTTTTCAATTAGCTTTACAGCAAAATCATAGGTTTGTTCAAAGTAGTCAGATGCATAAAGCTCTTTATCCCACTCGAAACCCAACCATTTGATATCTTCTTTGATAGACTCAACATACTCAACATCTTCTTTTGTTGGGTTGGTGTCATCAAAACGAAGGTTACACTTACCGTGGAATTTTTCCTTGATACCAAAGTTGATGCACAAGCTCTTTGAGTGTCCTACATGGAGATATCCGTTTGGTTCTGGTGGAAATCTTGTGTAGATTAAATTATGCTTGCCACTTTCAAGGTCTTTTACAATGATGTCTTCAATAAAGTTTGATGGTTCAAAGTTCATAATCGTCTCCGTTATATTAGTGTCCACATTGGCATTTGCGTGGGAATGTGAGTTTATCTGACTCAACAACCATAACATCGCCTTTGCGTTCAAATCCGAATTTTAAAAAGTAGTCATCAATGTAATCCGAATAAATGTAGTCGGTTACATCGATAAAGATATTCATAAGGCTTCTTGTAAAGAAATCACCATAGCCCTTGCCACGATATTCTTTTAGAAGCCCTACTTCTATTATGTGCATTTCTTCTGGGGTTACCCTCAACTTCGCAATACCCACGGGATCATCTCCTATGTAAAGAAGATATCCCACATTGCCATCCATGTCTACACCAAAAATGGCATTGTGTAAGGCATCTAAAAGTTGTTTATCATTGCTTGCACCAAGTGATAACATTATTGCTCTCCTGCTTCTGACTCGTATGTCATCTCGCCACTTTCAATCTTGCTCAACTTGTCGAGAGCGTCTTGAACTTCACTTCTCTTGAGTTTACATGTAGAGAATATCGCAATACCAGCGCCTACTGCCAAGATAACGCCAATACACATTATCCAACCAAGGCCAGCTGATACTTCTGGGGTTTGAGTTGTGCTACCCTCTTGGAACCCAATGACATCAAGCATTACACCAAGCACTGCGTTTGAGATTGCTTGACCAGTCTTGTTAGCGAATGTAAGGAATCCTGAATAGGTTGCAGTTTTGTCTTCGCCAGTCTTAACCTTTTCGACAAGCACTACATCGCCGATCATAGCAACAGGTAGACTATATAAAACACCTGTACCAAATCCAGCAAGCATAAGTGGTGGACACATGATAAGAGCATTCCAAGTTCCCTTATGAATAATCTCAATAAGTGGCTCACGAATTAGGAACATCAAAAGAAGTAATATACAACCTATAAGGCTGATGCTTTGTCCCAAAATTATTGCTTTACGCTTATCATACTTTTTGGAAATATACATCCAAAGAGGTTGACCGGCTATCGTCATAATAAACAAGCTTGCCATAATCATGTACATTTGGAATTTGGTAGTTTCAAAAGTAAATGTAAACACATTGAATCCAACTGCAATCAAAATGGAAGCTGATACCATTGATACCATATATCCTATGGTAATGCCACGGAAGTTTCTATCTTTGAGTGCGCCAAAGAAGTTGACAAACATCTTTTTGGTGGACTTAATACTGATTGGGCTTGCCTTATCCTTTTTTGCAAGTTCGCGTAGTCTTGGCACATGGCTATATGTACAAATAACCATAAATATACCAAATAGGATACAACATGCGCTGGAAAGGTATCCGAAATTGAGATAACCTTGTGGATTGAATCTACCATCAACGAGTTCACCAGCTTCGTTGTAGAAGTCTTTTTGGAATACGCCCATGAGTAGTGTTGGTAGCAAGATACCCAAAATGTTGAATACAGATTTAACAATTTGAATGTTGGCACGCTCGTTGTAATCGTTGCTAATATCAAGTGATAATGCTGCAACTGGAGTCTGGAACATCGTTGTAAATGTACGGAGCAAGATGATACAAATCATAAACCATACCATCTTTAGTACAGGTGAAAGGCCCATTGGAACAGACCAAATGAGTATGTTAACTATAACCATACCAATGGTGCCTATCAAAATATAAAGATGTCGTCTACCAAAGAAATTGTTACGAGTGTTGTCACTAATAAATCCCATAACTGGGTCTGTGATGGCATCCCACACCGTACCAACAGCAATTGCAATACCCATAAGTGTACCACTAACACCCATTACGGTATTGCCAAAGAATAGCATATATGATGCAAAAGTATTGACTATCAAGCTATAACCTAAATCTCCAAAGCCAAAAGATAGCTTTTGAGCAGTTGTAACCATTCTTTTTTGTTTAACTACGGAATTTTTCATAATACAAATTATATCACACTAAAAATGTGAATACAAGAAGTTTATATATTTAATATATAAAAATGTAAAAACATAGCTTATTTTGGCAATTATAAAAAACTCTATAAAACAAAAAATCGCCCATTATAGGCGTTACACAGGGAATAAATTGTACCTATATTGAACAGAACAGTA
>JAFXIB010000055.1 GCA_017533505.1 Clostridia bacterium
CCGTTTCCGCCATTGCCAACCATCTGAACCTGATACTCGGTTGCGCCTGTAAACGCGTCCCAACTGAGGGTATTACCAACCAGTTGCACGTTTGAGAGTGCAGGCAAAGTATCCGCATACGCAGTTTCGTGGGCGCTTGGCACGAGCGCAAAGCAGAACGCCAAGGCAAGCATCATCGCCAAAACAATAAGCCCTGCTAAAAACCCTTTTTTTGTTTGTGTCATACTATCCTCCTTTGCGCGGACGGTTTTCGCCGCGCCGTATTTGTGTTTTGTTTATTCTTTTGCTCCCAAACGGATAACCATTACATGCGTCGTTAAAAACGTTATTAAGACATTTCATGATTTTTTCTTATTGTTATCTCCGTTTGCTTACCCCTTGCCCCGAAAGGCAAGGGGTAATTGTTTAATGCCTATTATTTCTTGAATATTGCAAGAAGTTCTGCCATACTCTTCTTTTTGATTACAAACCAGAAGATTGCAAAGCCACCAACTCCAAGTCCTACTGCACCAGCTGTTGCGCCAACTGCAATACCTGCTATTGCACCAGCTGTGAGTCCCGCTTCGTCCTCACCCTCTACTTCGGGAGTGTCAGGAGTATTATCGGGAGTGGGTGCGGGAGTTCCTTCACCTTCGCCAGGGCCAGGAACAACAGGTGTAAAGTTCGGGTCTACCCAGCCACAAATATCACAAGTGCCATCGGCGTTAGCATCAGTGTGTCCAGTTGCTACTACTATTACACTATCATGGTTATCAATTAGGTTGGTTGCTTCACTATCGCTAAACCATTGTCCCCAAGTACATGTGTAGTATGCGATATTGCCATTTTCAGTACAAGTTGCACCCTTTGCTACAACCGGTGTTAAGGTGTGTACATGGTTGAGTGCTGGAGCAATTACATATTGACAAACGGTACATACCTTTGCTTCCTCTTCAGTTGGGTTTGCTATATTTGGAGTATGTGGTGCTATTTCTCCCTTTTCAGAGCAGTTAGCATTCTTACATATCTTGTAGTGCCCATTTGCATCACTTGACCAAGCTACACCTTCGTAGTTGTGGCCTGTTGCAGGGATAACAACGGAGCTGTGGTCTGCGATTAGGTTATTACCTTCACTATCACTAAACCATTGTCCGCAAGTACAGGTGTAGTATGCAATATTACCATTTTCAGTACAAGTTGCGGGAGTTGCGGAAACGGGAGTTAGCGCGTGAACATGGTTTAGTTTAGGAGCAATTACATATTGACAAACGGTACATACCTTTGCTTGTTCTTCGGTTGCTTCGGCAATGTTAGGAGTATGGGGAATAATGCTATCGTGAGCGGTACATCCGCTGTTTTCACAAAGGTGTGCGTGTCCGTTTGCATCTTTATAATCCCAACCTTCGCTCCAATCGTGGTCTAACAAATCGCCATACTCTTCACCACAAGTACTACAAATTGCCTTTTCGTAGCAGGTTGCAGTTCCACCCGCGTGGTCTGCTAGTTTACCATATTCGTGATGGCACCATTCACATATCGATTTACTTTGACAAGTTGAAACACCACCGCTATGGTAGTTAGCATCAACGTATAGGTCGCAATACTCACAGAAGTTAGCACACATCATATCGTCAACGTAGGTATAATCGGGATTGGAGAAATCGTGGTATCCAAGATATTCTTTTCCACATTGACCGCATATACCGGTTTGTTGACAGGTTGCTCCGCCACCCCAGTGGTCTGCGTACATTACCATTTCTTCATTAGGGTTGGGGCATCCCTCAACAACACAGGGTTGCCAGTGGCATCCCTCTTCGTCATATACCCAAACTTCATCATCATATTGGTGAGTATGGAGTGCCGTAATTTCACCCGTGTAAACATAGCCACTATTATGGGTAGCCTTTTCCCCGTAAACGAAAACCGTTCTATCCTCGGCATCAGCCATTACTAAACCAGCTTTAGGTGATAAATTAATACAATACACATATACAACGCCTTCTTCATAGGTGCCACCTGCCATGTCTTCACCCCCTTGAGGCCACCACATTGCTTGGATGGTAACGCCATCTGCATATATTCCACTTTTTATTTCTTCTTGGCCTGCCTTTGGTATTGGCATTTCAACGGTAAACACGGTAATAGCATTGCTGATTGAGTATTGCTCACCAACGCCATATTTACCGTCAACAAGGGTAACTTGACAATGAATCAAGCTGTTTTTATCATTAGATTTTACGGTATAAGAAATATCGGTTGCACCATTTATTTCTTCGCCATTTTTGTACCATTGGTAAAATACCGTTTGATAGGTAGCGTTTGCGTGGTCATAAGCATTTTTGAAAGTGCTATTCTCGGTACGCATTTTTTCAACGTCAACGGTAAGGGTTACACCAATACCTATTGCGCCATTGGTTGTATAGTAAACTGGGAAATCTACTGCCGGAACTTCAAAATCATAGAAGAAACGGTGATAGCTGTCTAGGGTTTCGTCCAATAGCACGTCGTTTACATAAACGCTTGCACCGGTTGATAAATATACTCCGTCTTGTTCTATAATCGTACCAAGCAAACGATAGCTCTTGCCAGGAACCAAAATTACACCACCTATGCTTTGAGCAATGCTATAGCTATTTTCGCCAAGGATTTCTGAAATATACAAGCTTTCGGCATCAATAGAAACACCGGGAGTTGCGGGAGAAACTTGGGGAACAAATCCACCGGGAACTATATCGCCAGCATTCAAATAAAGTCTATAAAGGTTACTACTACAATTAACGTTATATCCATAATTGGTCTTGCCGTTTGCCGTTACAACAGCATAAAATTTGCAATTTGCATCTTCGGCAGTAAGGTCATAAGTGGATGCAGTAGCCCCTTCTATAACCTCACCATTTCTATACCATTGGTAGGTTACTTGGCCTTGACCAAGTGCGGTTGCAAATTCTGCACTTTGGTCTGCCATTAGTGCGGTATCAAGCACAATTTTACCCCCAACGCCAAGTTGAGAATTGGCTTCATCGTATATGACACTAAATCCTACGGAAGGTGTCGGCTCAAAGGTATAGTTGATAATTGCGTATTGTGGGTACGCATCAACAGTAGCAGTATTACCATTAATGGTAGCGGTTACCGTATCACCAAATAGATGTTCATCTCGCGGATATACCAAAAAAGTTAAAGTATAGGTCTTGCCTGCTTTGAAAATATCATCTTCATCCATCAATAAGGAGTCTTCGCGCCATTCATAGTCTTCTAGATATTCTCCGTTTGCCAAGGTGATTTCGGTATCGTAAATCTTATTGCCGGGGATTATATCACCCACGGTTGCACTCACGGATTTTATTGATTCATTACCATAGTAAGCGGTAATCTCTACGGGTAAGGCAACCATATTGAAGGTGGTTGTTGCACTAAAATTATTAGTTAGTGTTACACTGTTTGTACCCCAACGAGCAAATTCCATGCCTTGTTCGGGAGCATCTGCAACAATGGTAACCTCTTGTCCGTAACTTGCCTCGGTTACGGGAGCGCCACTAATATAAGCCACACCACGCTCAACCGTTATGGGATATTTTTTTTGTAAATTTATAACCTTTACGGTATTAGCAAAAAGAGCGTTTTCCGTTTTCATAAGGGCACATTGGTTCCAAACATACCAATAATATTCCTTGTTTTGTTGTTTTGCTTCGGTGTTGTTTCCTTCAAATATATCTTCGGTCAACACTTTATCATTAATGGTTACCTCGTGGGCTTCAATGGAAAATGCATCGATTTGAGAACTGCTTACTTGTACGCCCGACTTAAATGAAACATTATCCACGTTAAGAGTTCCCGTGCTTTCGGAATATAGTGCGCCATAGCCGTCAACAAACGCGGTATTAGTAGCATCGCCCATAACAGTGTGAATATAAACACCTCCGTCTAAAGTGAGAGATGCTTGACGTTCAAGATAAATAGCAAAACCGTTTTGAACCTTATAATCACCACCAAAAAGGGTAACGTCTGCGTTATCCGTTGCGTAAACAACCGTACCGGTGTATTTGTTACTCATATTTACGTTCGTTGCATTAAGGGTCGAAGTGTCCTTTACTGCAACCGCGCCCATAGATTTACGGTCAGCCTTGGAATAATAGTTATTAAAGGCTATGCTACCATTTTTGATATTAAGGCTAGAGTTACTAGATACTTCTATCAAAGAAAATTGACCAGTATAATACTCGTTGGCAGCATTTATTACGTTTATCTCGTGCTCATTCAAATCAAGAGTGTATTCTAGTCCGCCATTAAATACCAAACGATGCTTTGTAGGAAGTTCGTCATCGGGAACAACATCCTCTATGTCAACCATAAGTACAATATTGGTCTTGTCCGAGTTGACTGCGTTTAGTAGTTCGTTCCAATTCCAAACTTGAGTCACCTCTTCTTCTGCCATAGCACTAAATGGTGCTACTGCAAAGACGCCTATCAGCAATGCCATGATTACCGTTAGAGCTAATATGCTAATTCGTTTTGCTTTCATAATGATATCTCCTTCTATTTGGGCACTTTGCCACTTTAGGATGGTATCATTTTATATCTTGATATGCGTGCGCGTATTCACCCAACTGGGGTGAAATACAAAAAAAGTATGGGTGAGTTGTGGGTGATTTTTGGGTGAGGGTGATATAAAACAAAAAAATAGCCCTTTGTGGGCTATCTTAAAAATGTGGTTTGTTGACACTATTCTTGCTTTACGCTATTTGAACTTGTGAGTGCGTTAAGCTCCTCTTTACCTGATATACTCAACTTGTCGTAAATATGTGCTGTATGAGTTTTTACGGTGTTTTCGGAGATGTTTAGTTGTTCAGCAATTTCGCGTCTTTTTTTATTTTCGAGGAGAGCAACAAGAATTTCCTTTTCGCGTTGAGTTAGGCTTTCGCCTCTTGGCAATCTTGTGAGAAGTATGGTTATCTTTTCGTCAGAAGTAACATTTTCACCCATAGCGATGCGCTTATGAATAAAGGTCTTTTCCAAGTCTTGCACCATCCAATATACACCAAGCA
Source organism: Clostridia bacterium (assembly GCA_017533505.1). Lineage (GTDB taxonomy): Bacteria > Bacillota > Clostridia > Christensenellales > DTU072 > Stercoripulliclostridium_A. The sequence continues at coordinate 5,025 of JAFXIB010000055.1, forward strand.
GTACAAGTTCACTCAAAAGATATGATACCGACAAAAACTCAAAATTGATGTCTAACATTTGCTCCATAAACCATACTGCAATGTTGCCAAACACAACTGATGCCATAAGTATCGTTTGCTTGGGTATCAATTTTTTCTTTACTGCAACATAGACAATTGCACCAATCATTGTTACAAAGTATAGTACAAGGTAAATCAAATAGGTTATATGCGCAGGGCCATATACTTTGATGAGTTTGCTTGCTCCGTCAGCATAACCCAAGCTAACTTCCTTATAGTACCAAGGGAGGTATCCTGTTGTGCAAACAAGCGCAAAGATAAGCACACCTATTATGCCAAGAGAAATTGGCAAAACATTGTTATACTTTATGCCACAAAGGTTAAATATGGTAAGAAGCATAAACATTGGTAGGAATACTTGACCAAAATAGGCAATTTTGTTCGATATTAGCGCAAACTCCACCGATTTTGACAGAGAAAGCATAAAATAGCCGATATTAACAACCGTTACAGCAATGAATACAGCAAAAAGCCACTTATCCTTTTTGCGAATAAGTGAAATATAACCTATCAGCATCATCACTGATATTGCCATTGTTACGCCATAGACGATACTCATAACAAATTCCTTTTATATTTTCCCCTTTTTTGTGATTATAGCACACAAAAACAGCAAATACAACACCAAATTTTGGTGCCTTGCGCGTGCGCATTTAGTGGAAACTTTTTTAAAAAATTTTATTTTTACGCTATAAATTATCGCCAAATCCAGTGAAGAGTGAAGAAGTAAGGTTTTGTTTTAAGTATTCCCCAAAAATACTTTAGCTCTTAAAAACGCGACAGTTTAGATGAAGAGTGACGCAAAATAAAAGAACTTCCTGACGGGACTTTGACTCACCGTAAACGACCGAAGGAAGTTCTTATTTTGTTATACTATTCGCTAAAATAAGGTAACGCGAACAAAACGCGACAGTTTAGATGAGATACGAGCAAAACAAAAATCCCCCAATGGGAGTGTACTAATGCGTACATGACCTGCAGGGGGATTGTAGTTTTGTGAAGTAGGTCGCTAAAGAATCGCGTTTGTAATAAATATTTCAAGCCCAATGATAATAAGGATAACTCCACCAAAGATGCTCGCTTTGTTTTGGAACTTGGTGCCAATGGCTTTGCCAATGTATACACCAGCAAGGCATATACCAATGGTTAGTATGCCAATTATACCAGCAGAGAGTAGGGCTTCAAAAACATTGTAGTGTGCAATGGTAAATCCAACCGATAGGGCATCAATGCTGGTTGCTATGCCTTGCACAATAAGTAGTCCAAAGGTTAGGGGCTTTAGGGGACACTCTTCCTTTTCGTCTTTCTTTTTTACACCTTCATAAATCATCTTGCCACCTATGAATGCAAGAAGTATGAGTGCTATATAGGGTATGGCAACTTCTATGAAGCCAAAGTATTTTGCAACCGTGCTTACAAGAACCCAGCCGATAAAGGGCATCAAAAATTGGAAGAATCCAAATGTGCTTGCAATACCCATTGCTTTTGGGAATTTTATTTTTTGGTTGCACAAACCATTTGCAAGGGAAACCGAAAAGGCATCCATTGCAAGTCCCAGCCCTAAAAGCAAACTATTGAGAAAAAAGGTGATGTCTAAATTCATTATTACATTATTAAGCCCAAGCATTGCGCTTGGGCTTGTATTTTGGCTTATATTGGTTAAATTCTGTTTACGCCAGTCTTTCTTGCAGCTTCTGCAACTGCTTTAGCTACGGTCTTGCCAACGCGCTCATCAAATGCCTTTGGAATGATGTAGTCAGCTGATAGTTCTTCGTCAGAAACAAGGGAAGCTATTGCCTTTGCAGCAGCAATCTTCATTTCTTCGTTGATATCCTTTGCTCTTACATCGAGTGCGCCACGGAAGATGCCGGGGAATGCAAGAACATTGTTGATTTGGTTGGGGAAGTCGCTTCTACCGGTACCAACAACTGCTGCACCAGCCTTGAGTGCAAGGTCAGGCATGATTTCTGGTACTGGGTTTGCCATTGGCATTACGATAGCGCCAGGAGCCATTGATGCAACCATTTCTTCGGTTACAACATTAGGTGCACTTACGCCAACAAAGATGTCTGCGCCCTTCATAGCATCAGCAAGAGTACCACTCTTACGAGCAAAGTTGGTGATAGCTGCGATATCCTTTTTGCTTTCCATGATGTTGGGGTCATCAATGTTAAGGATACCTTGACGGTCGCACATATAAATATCTTTTACGCCAAGTTTTAGGAATAGCTTTGCGATAGCGCAACCAGCGGCACCAGCACCGCTGAAAGCAACGGTACAATCTTCAAGCTTTTTGCCAACAACTCTAACAGCATTGATAACTGCTGCTGCACAAACAACTGCAGTACCATGTTGGTCGTCGTGGAAGATTGGAATATCGGTACATTCCTTGAGCTTTCTTTCGATTTCAAAGCAACGGGGAGCGCCGATATCTTCAAGGTTGATACCACCAAAGGAGCCGGAAATAAGGGAGATGGTTCTTACGATTTCATCAACATCCTTACTCTTTACGCAAAGTGGGAATGCGTCAACATCAGCAAATGCCTTGAATAGTACACACTTGCCTTCCATAACAGGCATACCAGCTTCTGGACCGATATCGCCAAGACCTAAAACTGCAGTACCATCGGTGATAACTGCAACAAGGTTCCATCTACGAGTAAGCTCATAGCTCTTGTTGATATCCTTTTGGATTTCAAGGCAAGGTTGAGCAACACCGGGGGTGTATGCAAGTGAAAGTTCCTCCTTGCTTGTTACGGAAGCGCGTGGAACGACTTCGATTTTGCCTTTCCAATTATAGTGACATTTTAGAGATTCTTTTGCGTAATCCATATATTACTCCTTATTTTTCCCAAGGGAATGTGTATTGAGTTAGACCAAGCTTGTTGCGAACTTCAATCATTTCTTGTTGAACAGACTCATTGATTGGAACGCCCTTATCCTTTCTATCTTGCCAGATGAGCCATTCTTTTTCGCCAGCAGTATAAATTCTTTCTGCGCCAGGAGCCTTCTTTGAAGCGCGAGTAGCACGGATAACATCACCAGCTTTCTTACGAGCGATTTCTTCGCCGAGGAAGTGGTTGGTGTCGATTGCGATAAAGTAGTGACCGAGTTGGTAGGGCTTGATGTTGCCATTTCGTCCTTGCCGTCAAGAGCCTTGCCGAATAGACCGTCTTGTAGGATACATGACAAGAACTCAACTATCATAGTGAAGCCATAACCCTTGTAGCCACCAAGAGCTTCGCCGATACCACCAAGAGGGGTGAGAGCAGCAGTACCCTTACGGATAGCGCGTAGAGCTTCGCCAGCATCGCCTTCAACAGCATTGCCATTGATATCAATGATGGTGCCAGGATGAACGGGTTCGCCGATGCGTTCATAGTACTCAATCTTACCATTTTGGGTGATAGATGTAGCGCAGTCGAAGATGAAGTCAAATTCTTCGTCAGTTGGGATACCTACGGTGAAGGGGTTGGTACCAAACATACCTTCAACACCAAATGTAGGAGCAACAGATGGACGAGCATTGGTACCGGTCATACCGATACAACCTGCTTTAGTAGCCATAGTTGCATAGTAACCAGCGATACCATAGTGGCAAGAGTTGCGTACAGCAACCATACCCATACCATATTGCTTTGCCTTTTCGATTGCCATAGACATAACTTTATAGCCGATAACTTGACCCATACCATCATGTCCGTCAACAACAGCAGTGGTAGGGGTTTCCTTGATAATTTCGAAGTTAGTAACAGGGTTTTGGATACCTGCATTAATTCTATCGATGTAGATAGGCTTAAAACGGTTTACGCCGTGTGATTCGATACCTCTACGGTCAGACTCAACAAGAACGTCGGTAACGATTTTAGCATCTTCGCGTGGTACGCCAACGCCAACGAATGCATCGGTAACAAAATTGATAACGGTATTCCAATCAACAGTAATTTTTGGCATAAAAAAACTCCTTTCAGTTTACTATCTTCGATAGTAACACAATTTGGAATAAAAAGTCAATAATATAATATGCAAGAAAGTGAAGTTTTTGCTTTCGCAAAAGTGAAGTTTGCTGTGGCAAGTGAAGTTGTTACGCAGTGAAGTTTTTAGCTATAGCTAAAAGCTGTGGATTTTTTAGAATGCGAAATGCAAAATGCAAAATGCAAAATGCGCTTCGCATTTCGCCTTGTCTTGGATAAAAGAAAAAGGAACGCCTTTGCGTTCCTTTCTTCATTTATAGTAATATTGTATTATGCGCCAAAAATGATGCCTTTTGCTTTAGCAACAGTAACAAGACGATTGAGTGCTACTGCATAAGCTGCAAGTCTGTATGAAAGGTTGTACTTCTTTGCCATTGCGATAACATCATTGAATGCATTGAGCATCTTAACCTTGAGCTTTTCGTTAACTTCTTCTTCGCTCCAGTAGTAACCTTGGATGTTTTGGCACCATTCAAAGTAGCTAACAACTACGCCACCTGCGTTTGAAAGGATGTCTGGAAGAACTTGGATACCGCGTTCTTCGAGGATAGCATCAGCTTCAACGGTAGTAGGACCATTTGCAGCTTCGATAACGATTTTTGCCTTGAGGTTCTTTGCGATTTCAACATTGATTTGGTTTTCAAGAGCAGCAGGGATAAGAACATCACAGTCGCAAGTAAGTAGTTCTTGGTTGGTGATGTGCTTTACGCCAGGAGCGTTGTAAGTTTCAACGAGTTCGCGCTTGAGAGCCATTTGGTAAAGGGTGGGGATGTCAAGACCATCTTCGCAGTAAATACCACCACTTACATCTGATACAGCAACGATTTTTGCACCGATTTCGCCAGAGATAATTCATGCACTTACGGAGCCAACATTACCCATACCTTGGATAGCAATCTTGGTTTGCTTGGGGTCAATACCATTTACCTTGAGTAGAGCTTCGGTTACGATAGATACGCCACGACCGGTTGCATCAGGTCTACCGAGAGAGCCACCAGTTGCAAGGCTCTTGCCGGTAACAACGCCACGGAAGTCGCCACCCTTAATGGTGTTATATGTATCAACAAACCAGTCCATGATTTGAGCATTGGTGTTTACATCTGGAGCTGGAACATCTTGGAAAGGTCCAACGATGGGGGTAATACCTGCAGCATACTTACGGGTAAGTCTTTCGAGTTCCTTTTTGGAAAGTTCTCTTGGGTCAACGGTGATACCACCCTTGCCACCACCATAAGGAATGTCAGCAACAGCACATTTGAAGGTCATCCAAGCGCTGAGAGCTTTAACTTCGTCAATATTAACATTTTGATGATATCTGATACCACCTTTGCAAGGTCCACGGAGAGAGCTGTGTTGAACGCGGAAGCCTTCAAAAACTTTGAGTTCGCCATTGTCCATAACAACAGGAACAGCAATCTTCAATTCTCTTTCGGGATGCTTGAGGATTTCATAGTCATTTTTTGGCATGTTGATAGCTTCAGCAGCCTTGTCGAGAACGGAACAAAAGTTATCAAAAGGATTATAAACTTTTTCCATATATTTTCTCCTTAAATAAAAAAATTTTCTCTAATTATAATACTTTGCGCGCGATATTGCAAGAATTTTTTTTGCAAAAATCACATTTTTTTGAGACTATATTGAAATTTGGGGTTCCAATATGCTATATTATGGTCATGGAAGGATTATTCAACGGCATAAAACTACATTATGAAGTAGCTGGAAGTGGTGCGCCATTCATTCTTTTGCATGGTAATGGCGAGGATATTTCCATTTTTGACACTCTTATCAGCGAGCTAAAAAATGATTACACCGTCTACGCTATTGATAGTAGATGCCACGGAAAATCGGATAGTGGCGAGCTTCACTATGACCTTATGGCAGAGGATATAAGGTGCTTTATTGAGTTAATGGAGCTCCAAAAACCCATAGTCTATGGCTTTTCGGATGGTGGTATAGTAGGCATAATCCTTGCCATAAAATATCCACA